>DASPHQ010000591.1:0-7079 GCA_035629595.1 Urbifossiella sp.
AGGCCGCCCGGGGTTGCACCCCGGGCTACCCGCCGACGCCCTCCGGGCTAAAACCCGAGCCACCGCCCAGGATTCCGACAGAGCATGGTAGGTACACTCCGTGTGCCGTTCGTGTGCCTACTACTTTCCCGTCGAAGGAGCCGCCGTGACCCGCCTCACCGTCCTGTACGGCCACCCCCGCGACCCGGCGGCGTTCGACCGCTACTACCACGAGGCCCACCTGCCGCTCGCGCGGCGGATGAGCGGGCTCACCGGCTGGACCATCGGCAAGTGCGAGTCGGCGACGCCGGGCGAGCCGCCGCCGTACTACATGATCGTCGGGCTGTACGCCGCCAGCCGGGCCGACATGGACGCGATCCTCGCCTCCCCCGAAGGGCAGGCGGCGATCGCGGACGTGCCGAACTTCGCCACCGGCGGGTTCAGCTTCCTGTTCGTCGACGACGTGGTGCTGATCCCCGTCGCGCTCGGCGGCTCTGCTACCGCAGAACTTCCAACCGGATGTCCTTGAAGCTCACCTCCATCGGCCCGCCGCTGTGGACCTGGAGGCCGATCACGCCGCGGCGCGACAGCTGGGCGTCGGTGTAGTCGCACACGAGCTGGCCGTTGATCCAGATCTTCACGGTGGCGCCCTTCGCCTCGACGACGTAGTCGTTCCACTCGTCGGCCTTGACGTGCCGCTCGCCGCCCTCCTTCGCCAGCAGGCCGCGGCCGCTCTCCTCGTACAGCTTGCCCCACCAGCCGGCGCCGATGTCCGCCTGGGGGCCGCGCATCTCGCCGTCGGGTAACGGCACGCTGCGGAACTGGATGCCGCTGTTCTCGCGGTTCGGCGTCAGCTTCACCTTCACGCTGAGCTTGAAGTCCGTCACCGCCAGCGACGATTTGAGGAACGTGTTCCGCTTCAGCCCCGTCGCCGTCTTACCGATGATCTCGCCGTTCTCGACACGCCACACGTCCTTGTCGCCGTCCCAGCCGGTGAGATCCTTGCCGTTGAAGAAGTCTTTCACGTTGTCGGCGGTCGCCAGCATCGGCACCTGGTTCGGCGCCTGCAGGTACGCCATCAGCGACCGCAGCTCGAACTCGCTCGTGTTCTTCGTGATGTCGTCCGGCATCATCGACAGCGCCGACGGCGCCCGCCGCTCGATGTCGCCGGCCGGGATCGTCAGCGTCTCGTTCTCGGTCAGCACGGTGACGGCGTTCGGCGTCTGCCCCTTGAGGATGCCGGTGACGACGCGGCCGTCGGCGAGGTTGAACCGCGTCGCGGCGTACTCGTTGGGGATGACCGCGCTGGGGTCGAAGACGTTCTCCAGCAGGTAGTCGAGGTTGGCGCGGTTCGACCCGGTGATGTCCGGCCCGACCTTGCCGCCGACGCCGTACAGGGTGTGGCACTGCTGGCAGGTCTTCGCGAACACGGCCCGACCGAGGTTCAGGTCGGGGGCCGCCTTCGTCGGCGTGGTCAGCTTCGCGCGCCACTCGCCGATGAGTTTGAGCCGGTCGGCGGGCGTGGCGCGGACGACGCCCCACAGCGCGGTGATTTGCGCGTCGATGCTGGCGTCCTGGAGGTTGCGGAGTTGCCGCACCGTCTCGGCGGTCACGTCGGCAACCGGGACGCGCTTGTCGGCGACGGCCGCCATCAGTGCCTTGCCGTAGGGGGTGCGGGCCGAGAGCGTCGCCAGCGCGTCGCGCTTCTCGGCGGGCGTGTACGAGCCGTACCCGGCGAGGATGACGCCGGGCGTTTTCTCGTCGTCGAACGCCGCGAGGCCGCGGATGGCCGCGCCGCGGAGGGCGGCGTCCTTGACGAGCGTGTGCAGGACCGGCACCAGCTCGGCGTCGCGGGCGTCCACCAGCGACGCGAGCGCCGCGGAGCGGGCGCCTGCGTCGGCCTTCGCGTCGGCCACGACCGTGCGCAGCGCCGCGAAAGCCTTCTTGTCGCCGAACACGACCGCGAGCGCCTGCGCCTGGCTGCGCGCCTCGGGACTCGCCGACTTCAGCAGCACCGGGAACGTCTTCTCCCACTCGCGCGGCATCGGGTACTGCCGCTTCCCCTTGAGCCCGTCCTGGAGGCCGCGGAGCAGCGCGAGCTGCTTCGTCGCGTCGCTCGACTCGCCGGCCGACTTCACCAATAGGTCGATCGCGTCCGGCGAGCCCGTGGCGCCGATGCGCCGCGCCATCAGCGGCAGCAGTTGCGGCAGCTTCGCGTCGGCGGCGAGCTTGAGGGCGCGCGGCGCGTCCACGTCGGCGAGCGGCTCCATCGCGTACCAGTACATCTGCGGCAGGTTGTGGTCGGTGGCATCCTCGGGGAACGAGGTCAGCGCCTCGACGAGCGCCCACCGGGCGGCCGCGGGGTACTTCTGGGCCAGCGACGCCTGGAAGCGCCGGGCGACGGGCGACGGCATCGCGCGGGCGTCGGCGGCAAGCGTGTCCGCTCGCTCCCGCGGGTTAAACTCGTGCAGTCCGTAGTGCTCGTGCATCATCCGTGACGCCCACGACCGGACGTGCGGGTCGGCGTCCTTCCACAGCGCCTGGTGTTGGAGGCTGGTCAGCTTCCCGCACGCCGCCAGCGTCCACAGTGCGTTCAGGCGGCGGACCGGCTCCCGGTGGGTCAGCATCGCGGCCAGCGCGTCCGCGGCCTTGCAGTCGCGAAGGCCACGCTCCTGCAGGATGCGCCGCGCGTGCCGCACGTACCACACGTTCTCGTGCAGCTGGAGCTTCACCAGTTCCTCGTCGCTCAGCTTCTTCAGATCGAGCCCGGCGACGGCCTTCGTGCCCTTGTAGCTGATCTTGTAAATGCGGCCGTTCGTGCGGTCCCAAATCTCGGGCTCGTTGCGGTGGCAAATCTGCTTGTCGTACCAGTCGATGGCGAAGGCGTTGCCGTCGGGGCCGCTCCGCAGGTTCACCAGCATCGACCACTTGTCGTTCGTCTTCAGGAAGTCCGGGTTGCGGTCCGCGACGTAACCGCTCCCCTTCGGCGTCAGCACGTCCACGTTGATGCGGTGGCCGTGCAGGTTCCCCATGAACAGCTTGCCGTGGTACTCCTTCGGCCAGTGGCCGCCCTGGTAACACATCAGGCCGCTGTGCGCGTGCCCGCCGCCGACCTCGTCGCTGACGTTGTTCCCGGCGTGTGGCGTCGCGCCCTGGTAGTGGCGGTGCAGCGCGATCGTCTGGATGTCGGTGAACGTGAACGGGTTGAAGTGCTGCCCGCCCTGCCGGTGGTACCGCGCCCCCTGGATGATGTGCCACATGTGCGGGATCACGCACGCCTCGACGAAGAACTCGCCGTGCGCGTTGTAGTCCAGCCCCCACGGGTTCGACGTGCCGTGCGCGAACACCTCAAACACGTGCCGCGTCGGGTGGTAGCGCCACACGCCGGCGTTGATCGGCGTGCGATCCTTGTCGGGCGTGCCGGGAACGCCGACGCGGCTGTGGGTGAACACGCCGTGGCAGCCGTACAGCCAACCGTCGGGACCCCACACGAACGTGTTCAGCGTCTCGTGCGTGTCCTGAAAACCCCAGCCGTCGAGGAGGATACGCGGCTCGCCCGCCTTGTCGGTCGCCTCGTCGTGCGGGATGAACAGCAGGTACGGCGCCGCCCCGACCCACACGCCGCCGAAGCCGACCTCGAGGCCGCTGACGAGGTTCAGCCCCTCCATGAACACGGTCTTCTTGTCGAACTTCCCGTCGCCGTTGGCGTCCTCGAAGATCACGATGCGGTCGCCGAGCTTCTTCTGCGCGTCGGGGAGCACCGGGCCGGGGTGCGGGTTCCGCTTCGGGTACGTGAACGCCTCCGCGACCCACATCCGCCCGCGGTCGTCGAAGCAGAACGCGATCGGCTGGTGAACGTCCGGCTCGCCGGCGAACAGCGTGACGCTGAAGCCGTCCGGCACGGTCATGGCCTTCGCCGCGGCCTCGGGCGCCAGGCCGGCGTGTGCGACCACGTCCTTCTTCGCCGGCGGCGCCTTCTGCGGCCGCTGCGCGAACTTCGGCTGCGCCGCGTGGAAGCGGAAGTCGTCGAAGTTGACGTGCCCCCAGTGCCCGGTGTGGCGGTCCACGACTCGGACCTGGATTTCCTTCCCCTGCACCTTCGACAGGTCCACGACGACGCGGCGGAGGTCTTCTTCCTCCAATCCTGCGGCGCGGAAGAACACCGCCTTCGTCGCCACGTCCACGAGTTCGACGCACGTGTCGAGTTCGTGCGGCCCGCCGCCGACGAGGAAGCTCGCCCACGGGTGCGTCACTTTGAACGGCGCGCTGGTGAGGGTGCCGGTGAGTTTGTCGCCGTGCTTCTCGTAGCCGCCGACCCAGAACTGCCCCTGCTGGCGGCTCTTCATGTCGCCGCGGCGGGCGGCGACGAGGTCGCCCTTGACCGGCTGGTCGCGGAAGGCGGCGCCGTCGGCGGTCCAGTCCTTGAGGGTGCCGGTCTCGAAGTCGAGGTTGAGCGGCCGGCCGTCCGCCCCGGCGGGGAGCACGCCGCCGTCGTCGGGTGGTTGAGCGGGGGAAACCAGGGCGAGGGAGAGGAGTGCGGCGTACATGACGGACTCGCGTGTGAGCATCCGGAGTGCCGGCCAGCATACCCGAGGGCGGCGGGCCGGGCAACGGACCGGCACGCGGGTTGCCGCGACCGCCGCGAGCCACCGTCCGGTGATTTCGGCATATCTTGTACGCCGCCCGGCCGCGGCGGGCACATCCTGGCGGACACCGACGGGGAGGAGCGATGGCCACCGACCGGCGGATCGCGGTTCAACTCCTGTGGGGCCGCCTCACCCCCGGGGCGGCCGACGAACCCACGGACGGCGAGCTCCTCGGCGCGTTCGCCGCCACACGCAGCGAAGCCGACTTCGCCACCCTCCTGGCGCGACACGGGCGGATGGTGCTGGGGGCGTGCCGGCGCCTCCTCGGCAACGCGGCCGACGCCGACGACGCCTTCCAGGCCGTGTTCTTGGTCCTGTCCCGCCGTGCGGCCGCGCTGCGCGGGCTGCGGTCCGTCGCCGGGTGGCTCCACGGGACCGCCGTCCGGGTGGCGCTGAAGGCCCGCACCCGCGAGGCCCGCCGCCGCGCCCGCGAGCGAAAGGCCGCCCAAATGCGCCCCACCGACACCACCCCCGACTGGGACGACCTCGGCCCCGTGCTCGACGCCGAGTTGGCCCGCCTCGCGGCGCAGTACCGCGACCCCGTAGTGCTGTGCTGGGTCGAGGGCCACTCCCGCGAGGAAGCCGCCCGGCTGCTCGGCTGGCCCGAGGGGACGGTGAGCGGCCGGCTGGCGCGGGCGAAGGTGCTGCTGCGCAACCGGCTGACCCGGCGCGGCGTCGTCTGCCCCGCGGCCGCGCTGACGACCCTCCTTTCCGCCCGCGGTGCGGACGCGGTGCCAGCCGAACTGGCGCGGGCGACTCTCGCGGCCGTCGGCGGCGCGGTGCCGCCGGCCGTGGCGACCCTGGCGGCGGAGCCACGGACGGCCTGGGGATGGCAGCTGGCCGTCGCGGCCGTGGGACTGGCCGTGACCAGCGGCGTACTCGCCCTCGGTGGGCAACGGCCACCGCCGCCGGACCCGCCCCCTGCACCGACCGCCGCCGCCGTGCCGGTGCGGCTGGCGCACGGCTCCGCAGTGCTGGCCGTCGGCGTCGCGGCGGACGGCTCGATGGCGACCGTCGGCCCGGGGTCGGACGTGCGCGTCTGGAAGGCAGACGGCACGCCCGCGGCGCGCTGCGCCTTTCCCGGCGGCGGCTCCGCGGTCGTCTTCGCCCCGAACGGAAAGCTGCTCGCCGCGGCCGGCTACGACGGCGAGGTACGAGTCTGGGACGCGGCGACCGGGGCCCGCCGCCACACCTTCGCCGGGCACGGCGGAGCGGCCCGCGCGGTCACGTTCTCGCCCGACGGGTCGCGCGTGGCGACCGGCGGCGAGGACGGCCGCGTCCGCCTCTGGGACGTGAATACCGGCCGGTCGCTGCGCACCTTCGACGCGCACCGCGGGTCGGTCTGGGGGTTGTCGTTCGCGCCCGACGGCCGCGAACTGGCGTCGGCCGGTGGCGATCAGTCCGTGCGAATCTGGAACCCGGACACCGGAGCGGCCCGCACGTTCGGCGGCCTGCGCGGCGGGGCGTACGCGGTCGAGTACCACCCATCCGGCCGGACGCTCGCGGTCGCCGCCGACAACACCGTGCGGCTCCTCGCCGCCGATTCGGGCCGCGAGGTCGGCCGGGTCGGCACCGCGCGGACGACCGTGTCGTGGTTCGCGTTCGCCCCCGACGGCCGGTCGCTCGCCTACCGCGACGGCAAGGCGGTCCGCCTGTGGGACGTGGCGGCGGGGGCCGACAAGCTGTCCCTCGCCCTCCCCGCCGAGCCGGCCGCGGTGGCGTTCACCGCGGACGGCCGGGCGCTGGTCGTCGCGGCGGGCGACGGCGCCGCGGTCTGGGACATCCGCCGGCACGCGCGGCCGGTTCCGCCCGCCGACTCGAACGAGCACTGGGCTCGACTGACACCACCGGAGGGTTCCCGATGAGCGTCCGCCTGTTCGCCCGCGGCTGCGGGGTACTCCTCCCCGCCCTCGCCGTGGCAATCGCCCACGGCCAGCCCCCGGCCGCGCCCGCACCGAAGGCCGAGAGCGCCGCCTGGACGTTCGACGAGGCCCGCGACCGCCTCGCCGTGTCGCCGCGCGACAACTACCTCCAGTACGTCGTCCTCCAACTCGGCCGGCGCGACGGCCGGGAGAAGGAAGCCCAGGACGCGGTGGACCGGCCGACCCTCCTGGGCGGCCTCCTCGGGAACGGCGGCCGTCGGTCGCAGGCGAACCTGTTCGCCACGTTCACCGGCGCCCTGGCCGTGCAGGAGAGCCTGCAACTCGACACCATGCGCGGCGAACCGCCCCCCGGCCGCCCCCGCCAGCCGGGCACCCCCGAGCCGAAGGGGCCGCAGGGGAAGGTCGCGGTGAGCACGCTGTCCGGCCCGACCGTGCCGAGCCACCCGTGGGAGAAGATGCTCGGCGGCAAGACGCCGGACGTGGGGCCGCTGGCCGGGCTCGTGCCGGAGGAGTACTACCTCGCCGAATTCCGCTCCGCCGTCCGCCTCCACGAGGTACTCGGCACCGGCGA
>DASPHQ010000592.1:0-2298 GCA_035629595.1 Urbifossiella sp.
TGGACCGCACGCGATTTGGCGTCTATCTCGGATCGGGCGAGGGGCAGCAAGACTTCCCGAGGTTCGTCAGGGTCGTGCATCAGTCGACCCACGGCGGCAAGGTCGACACCTCGGCCTTCACGCGGCACGGGCTCGCCCAGCTGCACCCGATCCGCGAGGCCGAACAAGAGCCGGGGACCCCCGCCGGCCACCTGGCCAGCCTCTTCGGGGCGCGCGGCCCGAACGCCAACTGCCTGACCGCCTGCGCCGCCAGCTCGCAGGCGATCGGCGAGGCGGTCGAGATCATCCGCCGGGGCGACGCCGACGTGATGCTCTCCGGCGGGACGCACAGCATGATCCATCCGTTCGGCGTGACGGGCTTCAACCTCCTGACCGCCCTGTCGACCCGCAACGACGACCCGACCCACGCCAGCCGCCCCTTCGACCGCGACCGCGACGGCTTCATCCTGGGCGAAGGGGCCGGCATGCTCATCCTCGAGGACCTGGAGCACGCCAGGGCCCGCAAGGCCTCCATCTACGGCGAGGTCGTCGGCTACGGCTCGACGGCCGACGCCTTCCGGATCACCGACAGCCACGACCAGGGCCGCGGCGCGATCGCCTGCATGCGCCAGGCGATGGCCGATGCGCAGGTCTCCCCCGAGGATATCGACTACATCAACGCGCACGGCACGAGCACGGCCGTCAACGACTCGATCGAGACGCTGGCCATCAAGCGGACCCTCGGCGAGACGGCCTACGACGTCCCCATCTCCAGCACCAAGAGCATGATGGGCCACCTGATCGCCGCGGCGGGGAGCGTCGAGGCGATCGTCTGCCTGCTGACGATCCGCGACGGCGTCATGCCCCCCACGGTCAACCTCGACAACCCCGACGACGATTGCGACCTCGACTACATCCCCCACGAGGCACGCCGCAAGGTGGTCGACGTGGCGTTGACGAACAGCTTCGGCTTCGGTGGCCAGAACATCGCCCTGATCTTGCGCCGGTTCGCCGGCTGACCGAGGGGTCGCCTTCGAGGCGTGCCCGACCTCCCCGAATCGCCACCGATTGCGTCCCGATTCGCCCCCGGAAACGGCCTCCCGCGACGTCCCCGGAGTCCCACAGTGCCCAGTACCGCGATCCTCTCCCTCGTGGTCCCCTTGGTCGTCATCATCGCCGCCCTGGCGGCGTTCCTGGCTTACCTGGTCATCCGCTACACCCCGATCATCAGCCGCATCTTCGAGGAAAAGCCGCTCTTCTTCCCCCTCCGCGTCGCGCCCACGTCGGGCGAGGAGGTCCGGTTCTCCACCTCGGACGGGCTGGAACTGGTCGGTACGTACGCCTCCACCCCCGCCGAGTCTCGGGTCGGCGTCCTGGTCTTCTGCCACGAGTATCTGAGCGACCGCTGGAGCTTCCAGCCCTACATCGCGCCCCTGCTGGACCTCGGGTTCGACATCTTCAGCTTCGACTTCCGGAACCACGGCGCCAGCGCCTGCGCGAGCGAATACCGCCCGCTGCAATGGGTCAGCGACCACGAGGTGCGCGACCTGCGCGCGGCACTGGCCTACCTCCGGTCTCGCCCCGATCGCGACCCGGCCGGGTTCGGGCTCTTCGGCGTCAGCCGAGGAGGGGGGACCGCCCTCGTCGTCGCGGCCGAAGACCCGGGGGTCTGGGGGGTGGTCACAGACGGCGCCTTCCCGACGCGCGGGACCATGAACGCCTACATCAGGCGCTGGGCCGAGATCTATGTCTCCACCGGATTCTTCCGCGTCCTCCCCACCTGGGTCTACATCTTCGTGGGCTGGGCGGCCCGCATCCGGTCCGAGAAGCGGCTCTCCTGCCGCTATCCCGGCATCGAGCGCGCCGTCTCCCGACTGGCCCCCCGACCCTGGCTCATGATCCATGGCGCCAAGGACACGTACATCGGCCCCGCGATCGCCCGGAGCCTCTTCGCAAGGGCGGGCGACCCCAAGGAATTCTGGCTGGTCCCCCTCGCCAAGCACAACCGTTGCCGCCAGGTTCAGCCCGAGGCCTACGCCGAGCGGATCAAGCAGTTCTTCGGCCGCTACGCCCCGCGTCGCGCCCTGCTCGAGGCCCAATCCTCCTCGCCGGGCCCGCCCGCCCTCGCCGATCTGCCCCACCTCGGCGCGGCCCGGACGCCGGAAGCACCCGTCGCCGCGGAAGTCGCCATGACCGTTTCCAATTGACAGCCCGGAAGGGCTCGAATAAATTCCGCCCCATCGGCCTCTCGAACCCGACACTTCCGGCATGGATGCCGACCGGCGTCGCAAGCGGGCGCGATCGTGCCTTCTCGTTCAA
>DASPHQ010000593.1:0-3460 GCA_035629595.1 Urbifossiella sp.
CTGACCGGGCAGGAGGTCCTTGATCCGGTCCCAGTCGGCGTCGGAAATCTCGTGGCGGCGACCCATGATAGCCCTCACTGGCAGGTAAATGAGGACCGCCGCTTACCAGAACCCCCTACCTCATGTCCACACGGCCTAGCCCGGGGTGCACAACGAATTGCAAACGTGGTGGGGGATAGTTCTCTTTGCTCACGGAATCGCTGAGGTTTGGGGCTGTCAGGCGGATCTTAGATCGACCCAAGTCGGACGATCCGCCCGCGGCACCTATCCCCTGATTCCCTAAGCCGTTTAGAGACAACCCCCTCCCACGTTTGCAATAGGTTGGCAACCCCGGGCGGCCTGCGGTGTGGCCCGGGGGGGCCACGCACTTCGAACTCCGCCGTCGCACGCCCGGGGTACCACCCCGGGCTACACGCCGTCGTGCTCCGCACTCCAAGACCCGAGCCAACAGCCGGCTTACGCCGGCCGCTCGCCGGGCCGCTCGACCTTTTTCTTCAGCGCCTTGTCGGCGATGTCCGTGCGGTAGTGCATCCCGGGGAAGCTGATGAGCTTCACCGCCTCGTAGGCCCGCTTCTTCGCCGCGGCCAGGTCGTCGCCGAGCGCGGTCACGCCGAGCACCCGGCCGCCGTCGGTCAACACGCGCTCCTTGGCGTCGAGTTTCGTCCCGGCGTGGAACACCTTCACGTCCGGCAGCGCGTCCGCGGCTTCGATCCCGGTGATCGCCTTGTTGAGGTCGTACTTCCCCGGGTAGCCGCCCGAGCACAGCACCACGCACACGCTCGGCCGCGAGTCCCACTCCATCTTCCCGTCGAACTGGTCGAGCCGCTCGTCGGCCACAGCTTCGAGCAGGTCGAGGATGTCGGTCTTGAGGCGCATCAGCAGCGGTTGCGTCTCGGGGTCGCCGAAGCGGGCGTTGAACTCCAGCACCCGCACCCCCTGGTTCGTCATCATGATGCCGGCGTACAGCACGCCCTGGAACGGGAAGCGGCCGCGCTTCATGGCGTGGACCGTCGGCACGAACACGCGGTCCTCCAGCTCCTTCAGCAACTCCGGCGTGCCGATCGGGGCGGGGCAATACGCGCCCATGCCGCCGGTGTTCGGCCCCTTGTCGCCGTCGTGAACGGCCTTGTGGTCCTGGCACGGCGGCAGCGGCAGAATCGTGCGGCCGCTCACCAGCGCCAGAACGCTGACCTCCTCGCCGTCGAGCCGCTTCTCGACGATGATGCGGCGGCCGGCGGTGCGGCCGAACTCGTCGCGCACCATGATGCGCTCGACGGCCTTCTGCGCCTCCAGCGTGTCCTTGCACACCACCACGCCCTTGCCGGCGGCGAGCCCGTCGGCCTTCACCACCACGGGGTAGTCGCGGCTCTGCACGTAGGCCCGGGCCGGGTCGGGGTGGTCGAAGACGCGGAAGTCGGCGGTCGGCACGTCGGCGTGGCGCATCAACTCCTTGGCGAACACCTTGCTGCCTTCCACGCGCGCCGCCTCCTTCGACGGGCCGAACACGCGGAAGCCCTTGTCGCGGAGGTAGTTGGCGAGGCCGGCGGCGAGGGGGTCTTCGGGGCCGATGACGACGAGGCCGATCTGCTCCTTGGCGCAGAAGCGGTTCAGCTTGTCCGTCTCGGTGTGATCGATGGCGACGTTCACGGCCCCGTCGCGGGCGGTGCCGGCGTTGCCGGGGGCGCAGAACAGCTTGCCGAGCCGCGGCGACTGCTTCAACTTCCAGACCAGGGCGTGCTCCCGGCCGCCTTTGCCGATCACCAGGACGTTCATGGACCGCCGCGGTCGGGGGTGGGAATCCGGTTCCCTGAAAAGTGTATTCACACCACGCCGCGGCGGGCGGGCTTTCGACCGACGGCTTGCCTTCGGGGAGAAGTTCGGGTAGACTAAGCTGCGTGGTTAGGCCGTGCTTCATGCCTCCGAGTGGCTCCTGATGTTCGCGCCGCGTTGGTTCCTGCTGGTCGTCCCGGTGTGCGGCCTGTTCGTCGGGTGCGGCAGCGGCGGCCCGCCGGAGTTCCAGGGGCTGCCGGTCAAGGTCGTGTGTACGACCACGATCGTCGCCGACCTGGTGACGCGCGTCGGCGGCGACCGGGTGACCGTGGACGTGCTGATGGGGCCGGGCGTGGACCCGCACCGGTACATGCCGACGGCCGGCGACCGGGCCAGGCTGGAGGGGGCGCACCTCGTCTTCTTCAACGGCCTCCACCTCGAAGGGAAGATGACCGACACGTTCGAGAAGTCGCGCCGCCGCTACCGCGCCTTCGCCGTCACCCGCGACCTGCCGCACGACCAACTCCGCGCCGCCGACGCCGACGGCGGCGAACACGACCCGCACGTCTGGTTCGACGTGAAGCTCTGGGCCGGCACCATCGGCCCGGTTCAGGCCGAGTTGTCGAAGCTCGACCCGGACGGCGCCGCAACCTACGCCGCGAACGCGGAGGCGTACCGCAAGGAACTCGTCGCCCTCGACGGCGAGGTGCGGGCCGCGATCGAGAAGCTGCCGAAGGAGCGGCGGGTGCTGGTGACCGGGCACGACGCGTTCGGCTACTTCGGCCGGGCCTACGACGTTCACGTGCGCGGCTTGCAGGGCGTGAGCACGGCGAGCGACGTGGGCACCAAAGACCTTGACCAGCTCGCCGACTTCCTGGGGTCGAAGCGGATTCCGGCGGTGTTCACGGAAACGTCGATCGAGGACAAGGGGCTCCGCGCCGTGCTCGACGCCACGCGAACGAAGTACGGCCACACGGTGCGCCTGATCGGGGGCGACGACGCTCTGTATTCGGACGCCCTCGGCGCCCCCGGCACGGCGGGTGCGACTTATGTCGGCATGGTGCGGCACAATGTTGCCGTGATTGTCAATGCTCTCTCGCGCTAGGCTTTGGCACCCGGAACCCCGTGAAGGGGTGAAGGGGTGAAGGGGTGACGGGGTGATGCGAACTGCGACTGATGCGGTACTGACGGGAGGAAGGGGCGTGGGTCAGCCGATCGGCGGCTCACCCCTTCACCCCTTCACCCCTTCACCCCTTCAGCCCAAACCGGCGATCGACGTTCACGACCTGACCGTCGCCTACGGCGAGAAGCCGGTGCTGTGGGACATCGACCTGACGGTGCCGGCCGGCGTGCTCATGGGCGTGGTGGGACCGAACGGCGCCGGCAAGACGACCCTTATTCGGGCGATGCTCGGGCTGCTGAAGCCGGTCGCCGGCCGCGTTCTAGTGCAGGGGAAGCCGTATTCGGCGCGCGACCGGCTGGTCGCCTACGTGCCGCAGCGCGGGACCGTTGATTGGGACTTCCCCACGACTGTGCTCGACGTGGTGACGATGGGCACTTACGGCCGCCTCGGCTGGTTCCGCCGGCCGGGTGCGAAGCAGCGCGCGGAGGCGACGGACGCGCTGAACCGGGTCGGCATGGCGGGCTTCGCCGGGCGGCAGATCAGCCAGCTGTCGGGCGGTCAGCAGCA
>DASPHQ010000594.1:0-4326 GCA_035629595.1 Urbifossiella sp.
TGATCGACGTGGGTCTCGGGGCCGCGGCCACGTACTTCACCGGCGGGGCGGGTGGCATCGCGGGCGGCCTCCTGCTCATGGCCGTCGGTGTGGACCAGATCACGACGGGCGTGTGGAACATCCGACAGGGGAAGGTCGGACACGGTTTCTCGAAGTTGGAGCAGGCGGTCTACGACGTGACGGGGTCGGAGACGGCCGCGTTCCTGTCCCCGATCGTTGCCAGCTTGGGCCTGAGTTGGGGGACTTCGCTGGCGCGGATGGGGTCGCGGACGGGGCCGATGCTGGGCATCATCAATGGGGACAGCCGTTCCGCGCTTGAAGCCGGGGCGTTGGCCATCGTTCGGGGCGAACAGGTAATCCCCGTCGTCTGGCAGGCTGGAAGCGCATACGAGTCGCTGGTGGCCGCCCTCCGGTCGCTCGCCCCGGGAGAGCGGCTGGTAGTCATCGGGCACGGAAACGCACGGGGGGTCCAACTCGGCGGGGCGTTCTTCGACGCCTCCCTGTTTACCGCGGCAGTCCGACAGGCCGGGGCTACCCCGGGGGCGATTGAGTTGATCGCGTGCTCGACCGCCGCGAGTCCGGGGATGGTGATGATCGGCGGCGGTCGGATGATCCCGGCGGCGAGCTTCGCCGAACGGCTGGCCGAGGCCATCCGCGTGCCGGTCACCGCCTACGCAACCGACATCTACCCGCGATTCCTCGTAGCCAACGGTGCGACGACCGTCACCTACTATGTAGGTGTCACCGGTCCTGTCACGAGATTCTTCCACTCCGTCGGTTTGTGGCCGGCAATCACTCGCAAGGCGTTCTGGGGACACACCCCTGCCGTCCCTGTCATTTACAGGCCCACGGGAATTTCGAACCCCGGACTGTTCTTACCGATCCCCTGAGCACCCCGGGGCGCTGCTGTCATGATTGACGAAGTCGGGCTTCCCCATGAGCCGCCGACGGCGATTCCGCCAGCCCGGTATATTTGTTGGAACAGTGCAATCGGGGTGTGGTTCCCGCACCCGTGTCAGCTACTCGGGTCGGAACTCGATCCCGAGGAAACCGAGCGAGTGGCTCAATACTTGGAGGGTACGCCCCCTCTCGGCATGGGGAGCTACTGGGAGTACACGTCGCGACCCCGAGTCGGGAACCAGACGGATCCACTGGATGCCTCGCTCCGGTTCGACGGCGCGTGGGTGTTTCCCGCCGATCTTGCGTACTACGTCCGCCAGGGCGTCCGGTTGCCGGACCCGTTCCTGGCACGTATCCGCGGGGTCGACTACCACTGTCGCATGGACCCCCACTACCCGGTTATGGACGTTGATGGGGACTTCGGCAATTACTGGGTCGGGTGGTCATTGACCCACACCCGCCTCGGCTGGCGAGCCGGGTTGCACTGGCTGCGAATGGTCTGTGCGTTGCCGATCTACTTGCCGCTGCGGGTCATGTCGCCCTGGCTAAAGAGGCGCCTCCGGAGGTGGCTTGGCCCCTGGCCCACGCACTGAAGGCTGGTGGGGTGTTCCGGCTCTACACGTGGTGGCAACAGTGAACACGGCGTGTCTGGGACGGGGTTTGAGAGCGTAAACCTGACCGGACAGATTCAAACTTCACATCAGTTGTCCGGGTCGTCGCGCTTCCAGACGCCGAGCACGTTGGCGAAGTCGTCGCGCCACACCGGACCCGGACCCGCCCGCACCGGGTGCCACTGCGGGCCGCGGGCCATCACCCCCAAATCCCCCACGCCCCGCGCCAGCACCATCCACTGCGACGCCGTCTTCCCGTCCGCCTTCTCCTCGTCCGTCGGGTGGTCGTCCCAGTACCGCGCCGCCAGCGGCGGGGCGTGGTCCGCCGCCAGCCGATCCACCAGAGGCGGCAGGTTCAGGTGAACGTTCGACACGTGCACCGCCAGCACACCACCCGGGGCCAGCTTCCGCACGTACAGCGCCAGCGCCTCCCGCGTCAGCAGGTGCACCGGGATCGCGTCCGAGCTGAAGGCGTCCAGCAGGATCACGTCGAACGCGCCGTCCGGGGCGCGGGCCAGCATCCGCCGGGCGTCGCCCAGCACCACGTCGCAGCTCGCCGCCTTGCAACTCGACAGGAAGCGGAAGTACGCCGGGTCCTCGGCGATCCGCTTCACCGACGGGTCGATCTCGTAGAAGGTCCACGCCTGCCCCGGCTTCGCGTACGCCGCCACCGCCCCGGTGCCGAGGCCGACCACCGCCACCCGCCTCACCCGCTCCGCCGGCACCGTGCGGAACAGGTGCCCGACCGGGCCGCGCTCGTGGTAGTACGTCATCGGCCGCGGCGGGCCGGGCTCGTCCGTCCGCTGCTGGCCGTGCAGCGTCGTGCCGTGAACCAGCCGCACGAACGTGCCGTCCGCCGAGCGCGTCACCCGCACCACGCCGAAGAAGTTCCGCTCCATGTGGAGCGTGCGGCCGAGCTGGCCGGGGTCGAGCGACCCGGCGACGAACAGCGCCGCTAGCGCCAGGGCGTACCGCATCGGCCGACGGACCAGCGCGAACGCCAGTACCGCGGGGACGCCGAACATCAGGCCGTTCCGCGTCAGCCGGGCGGTCAGCGCCTCGGGCGCGTCGAGCTCGGCGGGGAGGTCGAGCAGCTGCGGCACGAACCGCACCAGCGCCGCCGCGGCGACCAGCAGGCCGAGCACGAACGCCACGTCGCGCGGCTTCAGGAAGGGTGCGGCGTCGCGGCCGGCGCCGGGGCGGACGAGCATCGCCAGGACCAGCGCCAGCGGGTACTCGACCATGCCGAGGCGGTGGAACAGGAGCGGCGCGACCAGGGCGTTGAACAGCCCGCCGACGACGCCGCCGAGCGACAGGTAGAAGTAAAAGCGGGTCAGGTCGTGGGCCGGCGGCCGGTCCTTCGCCAGCTCGCCGTGGCAGACCAGGCACACGCCGAAGAACGCCAGCAGGTGCAGCGCCGACACGAGCCACATCGGCTCCGCGGCGTCGGTGAGGAGGCCGACGACGACAAACAGCACGAGCATTGGGGTGACACGGCCGACGCCCCGGTGGACGCGGTCCGGCCAGCGGGCGAACACGACGATGAAGCTAACGAGGTACAGCGCCAGCGGCACCACCCACAGCAGCGGCACCGGCGCGAGGTCGGTGCTGACGTGCGTGGTGACGCCGAGCAGCAGCGACGACGGGAGGGCGGCGAGGGCGACCCAGCGGAACGGGTGGGGGGTGGAACCGGGCACGGGCTCGGGCTCGGGCTCGGGCACGCTCGTTCCCGCGGAGCGGCGGACGACGAGGGCGCAGACGAGGACCATTCCCAGGTAGCCGCCGACGCCGACGGCCCAGAACCAGCGCTGGTCGGCGACGGCGACGTTCGGCTCGATCAGCAGCGGGTACGCCAGGAGGCCGAGGAGGCTGCCGGCGTTGCTGGCGGCGTAGAGGAAGTACGGGTCGTGGGCGGCGCGGTGGCCGGTCGCGGCGAACCACCGCTGTAGCAGCGGCGACGTGGTCGCCAGCACGAAGAACGGCACGCCGACCGCCGCGGTCAGCAGCGCCAGCGCGCCGGCGATCGGGTAGTCGGAGTCGTCCGGGACGAGCGACGCGAACACCGGCACCGGCGACCCGGCGGAGCCGGCGGCGACCTGGAACGCGACGAGCACGACGACGAGCAGCCCGAGGTGGACCGCCGCCTGCCGGCGGACGCCGAGGCGGGTGACGGACTTGTGCGCGTACAGGTACCCGGCGAGGAGCAGCAGTTGAAAGAACACCATGCAGGCGTTCCAGACGCCGGGGGTGCCGCCGACGAGCGGGAGGAGGAGCTTGCCGGCGAGCGGCTGGACGAGGAAGAGGAGGGCGGCCCCGACGAACAGCGTGGCCGCGAACAGGGCGGGGAGCACGACTCCTCCGGTCGAATGACCACGAACCAATGACCCACCAATGACCAGCGGATACAACTTCCCCGTGCCGTGGTCATTCCCCGGGGAGGCGTCAGTGTACGACCTGCCGTTCCCGCTGCTCATGCTCGCCGGCTACACCATCACGGTCGCCGTCGAAACGGCCGTGCTGCTGATGGCGCTGTCGCCGCGGCACCGCGTCCGCACCCGGCTGTTCGCCGGGGCGTGGCTCACCGCCTGCACCTACCCCGTCGTCTGGCTCGTCCTCCCGCCGCTGTTCGACAACCGCACCAGCTACCTCGTCGTCGCCGAGGTGTTCGCCCCCGCCGCCGAGTGCGCCCTCTTCTACCTGGCGTTCATTCAGTCCGAACGGGCCGACCGGCGCGCCACCGTCCGCGACCTGGCGGCGATCGTGCTCGCCAACCTCGCGTCGTTCGGCGTCGGCGAGCTGATCTACGCCTTCCTCG
>DASPHQ010000595.1:0-8593 GCA_035629595.1 Urbifossiella sp.
GTGGAGGAGCTGGCCCGCCGCCTGCTCTCCGCGCTGGGGGCGGCGGTGGCCGGCGAGACCGCGGACGAGGCGAAGGCGAAGCTGCACCGGCTCGATTACGGCCGGCTGCTCGCGGAGGCGGAGCAGGCGCGCCAGGCGGCGGAAGAACGGGCCGAGCGGCTCAAGAAGCTTCAGGACGAGCAGGAGCGGCGGCGGACGCGGCGGGGGAAGCACTGACATGCCGACCCGCGGCGACGACCTGTCGGGCTTCCGGTGGCACACCGGCGCGACGCTCCGGCCGGTGGCCGCGGGCGAGCCGTGCCCGGTGCTGTTCCGCGACGTCGGCCCGGCGGCGCTGGCACTATTTCTCCGTGGGGAACTGACGCGGCTGGCCGGCCCGCTGTCGCCGATCGTCTACATGCGCACGGCCGACCACGTCGAGCCGTACACCGACTACGAAAAGACCGGCCGGCTCGTGATGCTCCGCCCGCTCGCGCTCGGCCCGTGGCACTCCGGCGTGCCGCACATCTACGTCTCGCAGGCGCGGCCGGGCGTGGACCGCGCCGCGGTCGGGTTCGTCCCCGGCGACGTGCCGCTGACCGTCGCGGCGGACCGGCTGAGCGGCGCGAGCGACACAGCCGAGTTGCACGAGGCGTTCGGCGGGCGGGCCTACGACGAGGCGGTGACGGAGTCGCTGCACCAGCTCGACCGGCTCGCGGAGGAGCTGGCGCGGAGCGAGCCGCTGGCGGACCCGCTCCGCAAGGCGCTCCAGTCGTCGGACCGCGGGGTGCGCGGCCGAGCCCGCGAGCGGATGGCCCGCGTCGGGCTGACGGAGTCGGACCTGTGTACCGCCTGGCACCACCTCCCGCGCGACCGCCGCGGGTGGGTCGCCGAGGCGCTGCGACGAACGGCCGGGTGACAACATGGTGTCACTGCAACAGCGGGACGAGGCGACGGCGGCCGGGTGGCGCGACTGCCGCTTCCTGACGTGCAGCGTGCTGCCGGTGCGGGTGGCGTGCAACCTGCGCTGCCCGTTCTGCTTCTCGAAGTCGAGCGTCAGCGCCCTGCGGCACGACCGGACCGACTGGCGGCGGCTCGACGTGGCCGGGTACTACGAATTCGCCCGCGCCCGCGGCGCCACCCGGCTCGTCCTCACCGGCGGCGGCGAGCCGCTGCTCCGCCCGGACGACGTCGTCTACCTCGCGGGGCTCGGCCGCCGGTACTTCGACGAGGTCGCGTGCTTCACGAACGGCACGTTCCTCACGCCCGAGCTCGGCCGCCGGCTGCGCGACGCGGGGCTGTCGTACCTGTGCTACTCCCGGCACGCCGCGGACGACGACGCGAACCGCACGCTCATGGGCGACGGCGCGCCGCGGCTGGCGGACTTCTTCGCCGCGGCGGGGCCGCTGAAGGTGCGGGCGACGTGCGTCATGGCCCGCGGGTCGGTCGAGGACGCGGCCGGGGTGTGGGCGTACGTCGCGGCGCTGCGGCCGTTCGGCGTGACCGAGTTCACGTTCAAGCACACTTATGTCGCCTACGCCGGGTCGCTGTTCCGCGGCTCGGCCGAGGACGCGTGGGCGCACGAGCACCGGGTGGAGTTCGACCCGTTCGGGGACGAGGGCGAGGTGGTGGCGGCGCTCCCGTGGGGGCCGCGCGTCCGCCGCATCAGGGGGGTTCAGGCATGCTTTTACCACGAACCGACGCCGCGGTGGGAGCTCGACAACAGGACGTGCCGGTCGAGCAACCTGCTGTCGGACGGCTCGGTGTTCGCCTCGCTGGAGGAGACGTCGAGCCTGCTGTACCGGCTGACCTCCTCGTAGCCGCGGTCGGCGGCGACGTGGAGCGCTTCCGCCCGCTGCTGCCGGTCGGGTACGCGGCCGGGGTGGCGGCGTACCGGGCGGCCGTCGCCGACCTCACGCCGGCGGACCTCAGCACGCACTACACCGCCGGGCTCGGCTGGTTCCACGGCGAGTTCGTGCCGCGACTGAAGGCCACGCTCCGCGACCTGAGCGGCGGGGCGTGGGACCTGTCCGACTTCGACGCCTACGCCGCCGGCAGCGACGTGGACTTCATGGCCCACCTCGTCGAGGCGGTCGCCGCTCGCGAGGAGGTCTGCCTGTACCCCGGCGACTGGTTCGGCTTCCGCGTCGGCTCGACGCACCAGGCCCGCATCGTGTGGGACGCCGACACCCGCGGCCGGCTGGCGTGCCTGTGCGTGCCGTCGGTCCGCAACGGCCACCTGACCGCCGACATGGGGCGGTTCCTCGCCGACGCCGGCGCGTGCCTGTTGAACCTGAACCTGTTCCCGACGCTGGCCCCCGCCGAGCGGCGGGCGGTCGCGGAGTCGCTGTCGGGCGTGCTCGGGAAGTCGGTGCTGTCGATCAGCTTCAGCCGCGGGTTCGGGCTGACGGCGTCGCAGCTCGGGGTGGCGCTGGTGCCGCGCGACCACCTGTACCGGCGGCGCTACGCGCAGGCGTGGGAGTGGTTCACGTACTTCTTCAACGGCCTAGCGGCGCGGGCGTTCCTGGGCCTCGACCTCGCGGCGGTGGCGGCCGTGGACGCGGCCCGGCGGGACTGGGTCGGGGATTGGTTGCGGGAGAACGGGCTGCCGGCGGTCCTGTCCGGGAGCTACTACGTGAAGGCGTTCCGGACGGCGGGCGGAACTGTCCCCGAGCTCCTGAGACCGTTGGCCCGCGACGGGCTCGTCCGGCTGTGCCTCAAGCCGCCGCAGGTCTGACACCCGATCGTCTTCGTCCGTGACTGTCGGGCCTCGCGGCGCGAAGCCGCAGGCGGTCACCGACATCCTGGCGTGAGCCGCTGACGGGTCGATCGGACCCGGCGGCTGGATCCACGCGCGTGCGAGCGGAGGGTCCTCGTGACTGAGCCGATGCGGACGGTGCTAGAACGACTGGAGGGCTGGCTCCGTGCGAATCGGCCGGAGGTGCTGCTCGATCGCCCCTCCGGCGTGAGCGCCGCCGACCTCACACACGCGTCCGAGAAACTCGGCCGGAGCCTCCCGGGCGACGTTCAGTCGCTCTACCGATGGCAGAACGGCGCACCGGTCGGCAACTGGGAAGGCGGCCCCGAGACGTGGGACCCAGCAGCGGTCTTCTGGGACAACTTCCTGGACGGCTGGTTCATGCCCCTGGAGCAGGTCGTCGAGCGTTACCCACCCTTCTGTGCCGACCGCGCGGCCGGCCGGCTGATCGACCAGCGGTACTGGTGGTGGCACGACGGGTGGGTGCCGATCGTCCAAAAGCAGCGCGGGTGCCTGTGCGTCGATACGGCCGGCGTGTGGGGCGGCCCGGTCGGGCAACTCATCGTGTTCTGGAACAACGACACGGAGCGGACGATCCTGGCACCGTCTCTGCTCGACTTGTTCGAGGCCCGCGTCCGCGACCTCGAGTCCGGGGCCGTGATCGCCTGGAGCGGGGGGTTCTGTGAACGCCTCGCCTGGAGCGACCCGGACGGATTTCCCAAGTCCGGGGACGTCGGCGCCCCTCCGCCCGAGACCCCCGCCCTGACCGAGGCGGAGGTGGCCGCCGGTCCTTCGGACCTCGCGAAGCGGGCCTCGCACGGGTGGACCCGCCCCGACGCCAGGAGCACCCGCCGGCTGCTGAGTTCCAGGCCCAGGTGGGGGCGGGCGCATGGTCGCTGGTACATCTTCTGGTCGGAGGCGGCGCCGACCGGGAAGCTGGGCGTGATGACGTTCATGCCTGATACCGGCGACCTCTGGTTGGAGGCGAAGCAGATCATGGACGCCGCGGCGTGCGCCAACTGGGAGGCGCAATTTGCCCCAGACAACCCCCATCGACCTTACGTTCAGATCGTTTACTAACCAAGACAGGTCGGCCGCGAGCGATCTCGTCCCGGCGGCCCGAGCGGGTTTTCTTTTTTCCCGAGACGCGCCGGCCGGGTCGCCCCCAGGTGGGGTGGTGGGCCGTGGTGGCCCGCCGCGGAGGTTCCGATGTCTCACCCCGCCCTGTCCGCCGCCCTGAACCGGCTGGCCCGCGCCGCCGACCACGACCCGCCGACCGACGGCCGCCTCGTCCGTCGCTTCGCCCGCACCCGCGACCCGGAGGCGTTCGCCGAACTCGTCCGCCGGCTCGGGCCGATGGTCCTCGGCGTCTGCCGCCGCGTCACCGGCAACACGGCCGACGCCGAGGACGCCTTCCAGGCGACGTTCCTCGTCCTCGCCCGCCGGGCGGCCGAGGTGCGGCTGCCGGACGCGGTGCGCGGGTGGGTGTACGGGGTGGCCGTCCGCATCGCCCGGGAGGCCCGCGCCGTGTCCGCCCGCCGCCGCGCCCGCGAGGCGCCCGTTCCGACGCTTCCCGACCGCGCCGCCGAGGCACACGCGCCGCCCGACGCCGACGCCCTCCGGGCACTCGACGAGGAGGTGGCGGCACTGCCGGAGCACGTCCGCGCCGCGGTCGTGCTGTGCGAACTGGACGGCGCCAGCCGGAAGGACGCGGCCGCGCGGCTCGGGGTGCCGGAGGGGACGCTGTCGAGCCGGCTGGCGAAGGGGCGGAAGCTCCTGGGCGAGCGGCTGCGGAAGCGCGGCGTCACCGCCGTCGGGCTGGCGGCGCTGGCGCCGGTCCCGGTGTCCGCGCGGCTGACGGCTGCAACCTCCGCGCTCGCATCCGGCCCGCGCCCGCCGGGGTCGCCGCTCTCGCACACGGGGTGGTCCGCGCCATGGTCCTCCACAGACTCCGCGCCGTCCCGGTCGCGCTGGCGGTGTTCGCCGTCGTCGCCATCGCCGCGGTCTCGGCCGCCGCACCCGCCGGGCCGGTGGCCCCCGCGTCCGCCGCCCCGGTGGCCGCCGCGCCGTTGCCGCCGGACCGCCCGCTCCCGCCCGAGCCGGACCCGGCGCCGACGCCCGGGGAGTACGTCTGGGACCTGGCGTATGCCCCGGACCGGAAGACGCTGGCCGTACTCGACGGCCCGGTCCTCCTCAACGGGAACGCCCAGACGGACCGCCGGCTGACCCTGTTCGACGCCGCCACCCACCGGGTCGTCCGCCGGGTGGCCGACCCGGCCGGCGTCATCGACGCGTACCGCAAGGTCCGGTTCGCCCCGGACGGCCGGCTGGTGTACCTCGCCTCCCTGGCCGGGGCCGTCCACACCTGCGACCCGCGGACCGGCGAGGTCCGCAAGCGGTTCGACGCGGAGTCCGGCCTGCTGTTCGGCTTCGCGCTGTCCCCGGACGGTCGGCGGTTCGCCACCTACCACCGGCGGGGCGGCGGCCCGGCCCGGCACGCGGTGTGGGACGCGGGCACGTTCAAGCTCGCCCGCGAGCTGGCGCCCGCGCTGGGGCTGAGCGGGGAGGGGGTGTTCGCCCCGGACGGGAAGTCGGTGGCATTCGGGTTCGAGGCGAAGGGGGTGGTCGGGGCGGTCGAGCTGGACCCGGGGTCGGGGGCGGAGGTCCGAAAGGTCGTGTTCGCGGCCCGCGTCCCGGGGGCGAAGCCGGTCGCCTGGCCGGCCGCGTTCTCGCCGGACGGGCGGTGGGTGGCCCTGGCGGGCGGGGAGGCCGTCCCGGTCGGGGCGGGGGCCTCCGAGCTCCGGGGGTACGTCCGCGTCTGGGACCGGCAGACGGGGGTGGTGCGGGAGGTCGGGGACGGACCGAACGACTACGTCCGGGCGCTGGCCGTCTCGGCGGACGGGCGGCGGCTGTACGCCGCGACCCTGGCGGCGACCGAGGTCCGGGACGGCCGGGGGGCGCGGTGGCAGGCGGGGAAGGTCCAGTGCTGGGACACGGCGACGTGGCGGGAGGTGTGGGCGGTCGAGACCCGCGGGGGCGGGCCGACGCGGCTCGCCCCGACCCCGTCCGGGCGGCGGCTGTGGGTGGCGGATCGGGCCGGGCTGTGGCTGCTCGACGCGGACACCGGGGCGCCGCGGGGCGGGCTGATCGAGAGCCGCCCCTTCTGACCGCGTCCGAGGCACACGCGACGTGCCGGAACCCGCCGAAGAAACCGTGACGCGGCTTCCGGGTACGTCCGCAGCATCGACAATCCGGCCGAACCTCCGCATGCTGACCAACGAGGCGACATCGGCGCAGGCTGCGACGGGGATGACTCGGTGGACATGCACATCCGGCTCGCGACCGAGGCCGACCTGCCGGCGATCGTGGACATCTACAACCAATCCATCCCGGGCGGCTGGTCCACGGCCGACACCCGGCCGGTCACGGTCGCCGACCGCACCGGGTGGTTCCGCGCGTTCGACCCCGCCCGGCGGCCGATCTGGGTGGCCGAGGTGGACGGGCGGGTCGTCGCCACGGTCTACCTGTCGTCGTTCTACGGCGGTCGCCCGGCGTACGACGCCACGGCCGAGGTGAGCACGTACATCGCCACCGCCTACCACCGGCGGGGCATCGGCCGGCGGCTCAAGGAGTGGGTGATCGAGCAGTGCCCGCGGCTGGGGGTGACGACGCTCCTGAGCATGCACTTCGACCACAACGAGGCCACCCGGCGGCTCAACGAGAGCTTCGGGTTCCAGCAGGTCGGGCACCTCACCGAGGTCGCGGTGGTGCAGGGGCGCCGGTGCGGGCTGGTCATCTCCGCGCTCCGCATCCCGTCCGAAACCGCCGACCCGCCCGCGGTGGACGACCGCGCCCCCCGCCGCGAGTAGCACTGGAACAGCGCCTCATGCGACTCCTCTTCTTTCCCCTCCTCGGGTTCAGCCGCTCCAGGCTCCGTCGCCGCCTGGACGGCAAGACCGTCCTGATCACCGGCGCCAGCTACGGCATCGGCGAGAGCCTGGCGGAGGCGCTCGCCGACACGAACGCCCGCCTGCTCCTGGTGGCGCGCACCGCCGACAAGCTGCTCGACGTCCAGCGGAAGGTCGAGGCCCGGGGCGGCCGCGCCGACGTGTTCCCCTGCGACCTGTCGAGCCCCACGGCGGTCGAGGCGCTCCTCCAACAGCTGCTCCAACTCCCCGACGGGATCGACCTCGTCGTCAGCAACGCCGGCAAGTCGATCCGCCGCTCCGTCTTCGACTCGCTCGACCGCCTGCACGACTTCACCCGGACGATGAACGTGAACTACGTTGGCCCGGTGCAGCTGCTGCTGGGCCTGATCCCCACCCTGGTCGCCCTGCGGGGGCACGTCGTCAACGTCTCGACCGGCAACGCCGTCGTCCTCCCCGCCCCCCTGTGGGCCGCCTACGGGGCGTCGAAGGCCGCGTTCGACCACTGGTTCCGGTCCGTCGGGCCGGAGCTGAACGCCCGCGGCGTCGCCACCACGTCGGTCTACCTGCCCCTCGTCCGCACCCGCATGAGCGCGCCGACCGAGCACCTCCGCCACCTGCCCGCGATGCAGCCGGAGCAGGTCGCCCGGCTCGTCTGCCGGGCCATCAACTCGCGACGGCGGTCGTACAAGCCGTGGTGGCTGTGGCCGGCGGAGCTGGGGTCGGTGCTGTTCCGCTGGCCGTTCGAGGTCGTCGCGACGTGGCGCCTGCGGCGGCAACTCCGGGGGTGACATGCTCACGCTGCTGCGGAAGCTCCACCGGGCGGGGCTGCTCACCGTCCCCGGCGCGTGCCGGGTGGTGGAGGCGGTGGCGACGACGGGCGTCAACATGATGGCGGTGCTGCGGCTGGCCGCCCGGCTGCACCCGCGCCGCGCCGCGCTCACCGACGACCGCGAGCGTCTGAGCTACCTGCAATTGTGGCGGCAGTCCGAGGCGCTCGCCACGGGGCTCTCGGCCGGGTACGGGATCGGCCCCCGGCAGAGAGTCGCCATCGCCTGCCGGAACCACGCGGCGGCGGTGAAGGCCATCTTCGCCCTCTCCCGGCTCGGCGCGGACCTGTACTTCGTCAACCCGGAGCTGCCGGCCGGCCAATTCGCGGCCCTGGACGCGCGACTGCGGTTCGACTTCACCCTCCACGACGACCCGCCTCTGCGCGACAAGGCACTGCCCTTCTACCACCCGACCGCCCCGTCCGTCGAGCAGCTGGCAACGCGGCCGGGGCCGGTTCGGTCGCGCTTGAAGACGGTGAGCGGCGGGAACATCGTGCTGCTGACGGGCGGGACGACCGGGGAGCCGAAGGCAGCCAGCCGCAGGCCGTCCCTGTTCGACTTCCTGCCGCCGTTCGCGGCGCTGGTCACCCGGCTGGACCTCGACGAGTGCCGGGGCTTCTACCTGGCGCCGCCGATCTACCACTCGTTCGGCATGGCGGCCCTCGCCCTCGCGGTCGTGATGGGGGCGGAGACGTACCTCACCGCGCGGTTCGAGGCGGCGCGGGCGTGCGAGCTGGTCGCCCGGCACCGGATTGCCGCGGCGGCCGTGGTGCCGCTGATGCTCCGGCGGATGCTCCGCCACGACGCCGCGGCGCTCGCGTCCCTGCGGTGCGTCGTCAGCGGCAGCGACACCCTGACATCCGCGCTGGCGGAGGAGGCGTTCGAGCGGCTGGGACCGGCCGTCTACAACCTGTACGGCACCGCGGAGGGGGGCATGATCTCCCTGGCGGACCCGGCCGAGCTGCGCCGCAAGCCCGGCACCGTCGGCCGGGTGGTCCGGGGCGTGCGCACCCGGGTGCTGGACGGGGCGGGCCGCCCGGTCGGCGCGGGGGCGGTCGGCCGGCTGTGCGTCCGCAGCGCCTGGGCGGCGGGCGCGAAGG
>DASPHQ010000596.1:0-4581 GCA_035629595.1 Urbifossiella sp.
CCCGCGTCTGGGCCGCACGCGCCTCGTCGATTTCGTAGGCAACGAGCGAGGCCGCGCACGCGGATAGCGGGCGCCCTTGCCGCCGGCACGACAGTACCAAGCGACTTGCCATGTTGGACAGGAAGGCGCCCTCCCCGGCCGCCGGTTCGACGGCGAGTGAATCGACGAGGTTCGATTCAGACGTGTAGCCGGCCAAATCGAGAAGGAGGTTCACCACCCAGGGCTTCGTGTAAACGACCCCACGATTCCCGGCGGGGATCGGGCCTGTCGGGTAAAACAGTGGGAGTGGTGGCTGAACCATAGTCGAGAGTGCGAGCGTGTTTGATTCTCGGAGAACTCTACACTGCCGCCGTCGGACTGCATAGGTCGGAGGAGAATCGGCGGCGAAGGCGCGTCCGCGGGCGGCTGCTGTCCTGACCGTGCAAGCCCGCCGAAGTCCCGCCATGCCGCACGGGTGGCCTACCCGCGACACGGCTGCGCCGACGCTCTAGAATGCCCGCATGGAACGCCTCAACAAATTCCTGGCCCACGCCGGCGTCGGCTCGCGGCGCCACTGCGACGACCTCATCGCCGCCGGCCGCGTCAAGGTCAACGGCCGTAAGGTCGCCGACCTCGGACTCAAGATCGACCCCGCCGCACACGACGTGTCCGTCGACGACCACCCGGTCAAGACCGAGAAGCCGGTGTACTGGGCCGTCAACAAGCCGGTCGGCTACCTCTGCACCAACGACGACCCCGACGGCCGGCCGCGCGCCGTCGAGCTGCTGCCGCACGTCGAGCAGCGCGTCTACACCGTCGGCCGGCTCGACGAGGCCAGCGAAGGCCTCCTCCTGATGACCAACGACGGCGAACTCGCCCACGCCCTCACCCACCCGCGCTACAGCATCCCCAAGACGTACCTCGTCCTCGTCGCCGGCAAGCCGGGCCCCGACGACCTGCAAAAACTCCTCGACGGCGTGTGGCTGTCCGACGGCAAGGTGCGGGCGTCGGACGTGCGCCGCCTGAAGCCGCAGGGCGACAGCACGTGGCTGCGCATCGTGCTGACGGAGGGGAAGAACCGCGAGATCCGGCGGATGCTGGCGGACCAGGGGCACAAGGTGCTGAAGCTGCGCCGCGTGGCGATCGGCCCGGTGAAGCTCGACAAGCTGGCGAAGGGGAAGGCGCGGCGGGTGAGCGAGCCCGAGCTGGCCGAGCTGCGCCGCTGGGTGACGCTGGCGACCGAACGCCTCGCCAAGTTGAAGGACAAGGCCGCCGGCAAGCCGGGGTCGGACGGCCCGAAGCCCGGCGGCGCGTACAAGCCCGCCGGCCCGCGGCCGGGTGCCGCGTTCAAGCCGGCGAGCCCCCGGCCGGGCGCCCCGTTCAAGCCGGCGAGCCCGAAGACGGGCGCCCCGTTCAAGCCTGCGACCCCGAAGCCGGGTGCCGCGTTCAAGCCGGTCGGCGCGAAGTTGGCCCCCGGGTTCAAGCCCGCCGGCCCGCGGCCCGGCCCGGCCCGGTCGCCGGCGCGCCCGAAGGGCTGGCAGCCGTTGCGTAAGTCGCGCTGACCGCCCCATCCTTCGTGCCGCCGACCATGTTCCAGCGCACCGCCCGCGTTCTCGAACACGTCCGCCTCGCCGAGCGGACGTACCGCGTCCGCCTCCACTGCCCCGACGTGGCGGCGGCGGTGCGGCCGGGGCAGTTCGTCATGCTGCGGCTGCCGGGCACGTCCGACCCGCTCCTCGGCCGCCCCTTCGCGCTCTACGACCTGTCGCCCGACGGCGCCGCGCTCGACGTGGTGTATCTGGTCGTCGGCAAGATGACCGGTCGGCTGGCGGACGTGCGGCCGGCCGAGCTGGAGATGTGGGGGCCGCTGGGGAAGCCGTTCCCGGAGGTCGGCGACGTGGACGAGGTGCGGCTCGTCGCCGGCGGCATCGGGCAGACGCCGTTCCTGGCGTACGCGCGGGAGCTGCTGGGCGCTCGCGGCTTCGGCGGCGACGCGGCGCGGCGGCGGGCGCAGCGGGTGACGCTGTACTACGGCGTGCGCACCGCGGCGCTGGCGGCCGGCGTGGACGACTTCCGCGCCGCGGGCGTGACCGTGAAGCTCGCCAGCGACGACGGCACGTTGGGGGTTAAGGGGTACGTGACGCAGTTGCTCGCGGCCGACGGGCCGGGCGGGCCGGTGGTGGGCTGCGGCCCGGAGCCGATGCTCCACGCGCTGGCGAAGCTGACGGCCGGGTGGGGCGTGTCGTGTTCCGTGTCGCTGGAGACGCCGATGGCGTGCGGCGTCGGGGCGTGCTTCAGCTGCGTGACGAAGGTGACGACGGCCGACGGGAGCGACTACAAGCGGGTGTGCGTGGACGGCCCCGTGTTCGACGCCGCGGCGCTGGCGTGGGAGTAGAACGCCGAAAGCCCGGGGACGGCCGTCCCCGGGCTTAGTTGTCACCTGTCTCCTGTCTCCTGACGCACTACCCCCGCGTCGCCCGGAGCCGGGCGAAGTGCGGCCGCGGCGCCGACACCACGTCGCCGCGCCACGCCTCCGACGCGCCGACGATGCGGAGGAACGGGAGCAGGGGGCGGCCTTCCCTGGCCGCACGTGCGTCCTGCACACCCCTGTGGCTCCGCTGCGCCAGCCGCGCCGCCTCGAACCGCACCCGGTTCCACAACCCCGCCACCGACGCGCACGCCGGCCGCAGGAACCGGGCCTTCTGCACCACCCGCCGCGCCGCCGTCGTGCGGCCGCCCTCGAGCAGCGCACCCACCACCAGCCGCAGCACCGGCAGGCCGCCCGCCGCCAGCTCGGCCGCGGCTTCCAGCTCCCGCGCGCCGGCGTTCACGATCCCCGCCCGCACCAGCGCCCGGCCGAACGCGGCCCGGTAGTTCGCGTTCGTCGGCTCCAGCTCCGTCGCCCGGCGGAAGCGCACCGCGGCGCGGCGGTCGGTCCCGTCCGGGTCGCGCTCGGACGACAGGCCGGCGAGGTAGAACGTCGCGGCGCAGCGCGGCTCCAGCCCGAGCGCGGCCTTCAGGTGCCGCCGGGCCGCGCCGAAGCGGTCGCGGTCGATCAGGAGTTCCGCCGCCAGCCGGTGCGCCTCGGCGGCCGTCGCCGGCGGCACGTCGGCCGTCGCGAGCAGCTGCCGGAGCCGGGTCAGAGCCTCGGACCGGCGGCCGCGGCGGGTGAGTTCCCGTGCGGCCGCCAACCCGCCGTGGACCAGGCTGAGCGTCCTGCTCATGCGGTGCCTCCGTGCGTCCGCCCCGCGGCGGGGGATGTTGCGTGAGCGAAACTATACCGAGACGCAACGCGGCGCCAAGAGAGAACTTGAATGCCGTTCGCGCCGAAATTCCGCGGAAAAACCGGCCCGTCCTGCGCATCACATGCGAGCCAACCACTTGCGCCTCAAGCCCCGCCCGCCGGGCCGCCGATACCCCACCTGGGTATCACCGCGGCCTCACTGCCCGTGCGAAAAAGGTGGCGACGTGGACTGGTCGCACTTCGGGTTGGCCCGCCGCCCGTTCCGCCCTGCGGCCGACCCGCTCGCGTACTTCGCCGCCCCCGGCCACGAGGCCGCCGCCGCCGAACTCGACGCCGCCCTGTCGCGCCGCGAGCCGTTCGTGCTGCTCGACGGGCTCCCCGGCACCGGCAAGACGCTCGTCGCCCGCCGCTGGCTCGGGCGACTTCCCACCGCGGTCCCGCGCGCCGTCCTGCCGACGGTTCACGCCGCTCGCCCCGCCGACCTGCTGCAGGCGATCCTGTTCGACCTGAACCAGCCGTACTAGGGGCTCGGCGAGCAGGAACTCCGCCTCGCCGTGACGGCGCAGCTCCTGACCGCGGCCGAGAGCGGGCTGCCCACCGTGCTCCTGATCGACGAGGCCCAGCACCTCACGGCCGAGGCGCTGGAGGAACTGCGGCTGCTGGCGAACCTGGACACGCCGGCCGGCGCCGCGGCGGTGGCGGTGCTGGTGGCGCAGCCGGCGCTGCGCGAGGCGCTGGCGAAGCCGGCGTTCGCGGCGCTGGCCCAGCGCGTCGCGGCGCGGCCGCACCTCGAACCATTGACCGCGGACCAGTCCGTAAAATATCTGCGGCATCAGATCGAAGCGGCGGGCGGGAGTCCGACCGAAGTGTTCGACATCGAGGCGCTCGACCTGCTGGCCCGCGCCTGCGGCGGGGTGCCGCGGGTGCTGAACCAGGCCGCCGCCGCCGCGGGCGAGTTGGCCGCCGCGGTCGGCAGCGACGTGGTCGACGCCGAGGCGGCGGTCGAGGCACTGGGGCGACTGGGCATTTCCGTGCCGGACGAACCGGCGGAACTGGTGCCGGCGGCGCGGCAGGCGGGGGAATCCTTACGGCCGCGGCCGGCGGCCGGTGATGCCGGTTCGGCCCGCGGGACGAAGCAAAAGGCGGCACGGAAGCGGTCGGCCTGACGGCAGGGGGAGCCGGGGTCGGACCGGGCCGCACGGGGGCAGGGAATGAGCCGGATGTTCAGTGCGTGGAACGGCCCGACCTCGCGGGCGCCGGGCGACGCGGGGGGCGGCGCCCCGTCCGTCGCGTGGGCCGCGCCGCGCCCCGCGCCGGCCGACGACTTCATCCCCGCGACCGACGACGCGCCGTTCGTG
>DASPHQ010000597.1:0-3041 GCA_035629595.1 Urbifossiella sp.
GCCCTCCACGCCCCGGCCCGTCCGAACCTCGTCCTGCTCGATGACCTTGACCGCGGCCTGCACCCGAAGGCCCAGCGGGAACTCATCGGGTTGCTGCGAAGCGTACTGGATTCCGATCCCGAGTTGCAGTTCGTGGCGACAACTCACTCCCCGTACCTCCTGGGCTCGATGGAGCCGAACGAGGTTCGCATGACACACCTGAACGACGCCGGGGCGACCGTCTGCGACTCGCTCACCCACCACCCGAAGTTCGAGAAGTGGAAGGACGAGATGAGTGCGGGCGAGATGTGGAGCCTGTTCGGTGAGAAGTGGGTCGTGGGGCAGGAGGTACCGGCATGACGCGCCGGTTCGCCGTCGTCCACGAAGCGGAAGCCGACTTCCAGACCGCGACCGACTTGGCCGACCGGGTACTGGTTGAGGCGTTCGCCTCCTGGCTCGACGACGAATCGGTGGTTTACCCGCGCGAGTGGTTGTCCCAGGAACCCGGCGGGCGGCGGCTGACGTGGAAGGCCATGCGCCGGCTCGCCGAGGCCGCCGGAATCGAGGCCGAGGGGTTCTTCGACGGGAGACCGGGGCTGGCCGACGCCAGGGCCGCCCGGCGTGCGATCCTGTACCTGCGTGCCGCTTTCCCGGAACTGGACGGGATTGTCCTGATTCGGGACCAAGACGACCAGCCGGAACGCCGGGCCGGGCTGCAACAGGCACGCACCGAACATCACAGTCCGGTCGTGATCGTCGGCTTGGCCGTCGTGGAGCGAGAGGCCTGGGTGATCAGCGGGTTCGAGCCACGGGATGACGAGGAGACGACCCGGCTGAGCACCGAGCGGCAGGCTCTGGGGTTCAATCCATGCGAGCGGAGCCACGACCTCACGGCCTGCAAGGACGACACCGCGAAGCGTAACCCCAAGCGTGTTCTCTGCGCCCTCACGCAGGACGACCGCGACCGCGAAGCCTACTGCTGGCAGGTCACGCCACTTTCGACCCTCAAGCAGCGCGGCGGCGAGAACGGGTTGGCCGCGTACCTCGCCGAAGTCCGACAGCACCTCGCCCCGCTCATCGGGAGCTGATTCCCACGCCCGCTCAGGTCCGCCGCGGCGGCGGGACCGGGATCGCCGGCGTCCGCACCACGTGGCGGAAGTCGTGCTCCGCGGTCGCCCCCGGCATCAGCCCGCAGCCGTCGTCCGGGCAGTCGGCCTCCTCGTCCGGCTCGTCCAGCACCGCCAGGAACGCGTCCACCACCCGCGGGTCGAAGTGCGACCCCTTGCACCGCTCCAGCTCCGCCCGCGCTACCGCCGCCGGCATCGACTCCTTGTAGCTCCGCCGCGCCGTCATCGCGCTGTACGCGTCCACCACCCCCACGATCCGCGCCGGCAAAGGAATGCCGTCCCCCTTCAGCCCGTCCGGGTAGCCGGTGCCGTCGTACCGCTCGTGGTGGTGCAGCACCACCTCCGCCACCCCGTCCAGCGCCGGCACCCGCGCCAGCAGGTCGCGGCCGATGCGGACGTGCGCCTGCATCAGCGTCCACTCCTCCGGCTGCAACTTCCCCGGCTTGTTCAGCACCCCGTCGCTCACGCCGATCTTCCCCACGTCGTGCAGCAGCCCGCCGTAGCAGCACGCCGCCCGCACCGCCTCCGAGTCGGTCAGCCGGGCCGCCGTGCGCCGCGCCAGCCGGGCCACCGCCGCCGAGTGGCCGCGGGTGTACGGGTCCTTCGCCTCGATCGCGTCGGCCAGCACCCCCACGATCGAGAAGTACGCCCGCAGCACCTCGGCGTGGAGCTGCTGGTTCTCCAGCGCCACCGCCGCCTGGTCGCCGATCCCCATCACCACCCGGGCGTCCTCGTCGTCGAACCCGTCCGGCTTGTCGGCCAGCAGCACCACCCCGCTCAGCTCGCCGAGGAGCACGGCCGGGGCCACCAGGCAGTCGGCGAACGATTCCCCGGGGCCGTCCGGGGCCGGGAACCGCGCCCACTCGGCCGGCTCGTTGGCGACGAACGCCTTGCCGGTGCCGAGCACCTCCGCGGCCAGCGCCCGGACGAACGCCGACGGCTCCTTCCGCGGGTACCCGTCCACGTCGGCCGCGGCCCGGGCGCGAAGCAGGTCCGTGCCGCGGGCCGCGAGGTACACCCCGCGCGTCGCCCCGGTGACCGTCATGCACGCCTTGAGGATCAGGTCGTAGACGTTGCCGTGGAACAGCGCCTTGTGAACGTCCTTGAGGGCGGCGGCGAGGCGGTTGGCGCGCTCCCGCTGCCGGGCCGTCTGCTCCCGCTCGGCGGCCAGCTCGTCGCGGAGCTGGCGGACCTCGTCCTCGGCGGCGCGGCGGGCGTCCTCGGCGGCGGCGAGGTCGTCGCGCGCCCGCTCCGCCTCAGCGATCGCCCGGGCCCACACCCCCCGGGTCGAGCGGTACGCCGCCTCGGTCCGGGCCAGGGATTCGAGCACCGGGTCGGCGTCGTCCCGGCCCGGGCCGGCCAGCGCGGCCCCGTCACGGGTTGCGAACTCGCGGGTGAGGGTGTCGGAGGTGTCCATCGGGTGGCGACCCCTGGCGGGTGCGGGGCCGCCGGACGTGGCGGCGGGGGTTCGCCGGATGCATTTCACGCGCCGTCGGCCGTCGGGAGATTCCCGCCCGCCTTCAGGCGCAGCAGTGTCTCCTGCACCAGCGCCTTCGAGTCGGTCAGCACGGCCAGGATCGCCGCCAGGTCGGGCGGCGGCGTCAGCCGCGAACCGGGGCCGAGGCGGTAGTAGACGAGGTGCTGATTCACCGCCGTGATCGCGTCCGTCAGCTGGTCCAACACCAGCGACAGGTTCCCCGCGTCCGGGCCGTGCTGGAAGCGGTAATCGTCCAGGCGGGCGGCGTCGGCGTCGTTCAACGGCATGGGCCACGCTCCAACGTTGATTCGTCTGGCCGACTCAATAGAGTCGCTGCACATTAACCGGTTGAGCTCATAGGGTGTGGGGATGACCCACACCGACCGCCTCCGCAAGTCGGCCGACGCCTTCCGCCGACTCACCGGGATCACCCCGGCCGCGTTCGACCGCCTCCTCGC
>DASPHQ010000598.1:0-4501 GCA_035629595.1 Urbifossiella sp.
CAGCCCGCGTGCCCCTGCGAGAGTCGGCTGCGTACCGAGTAGCCGCGGGACGCAGCCGCCCCCCCGTGCGGGCACGCGGGCTGAAGCCCGCGGCTACCGGACGATCGGCCCGTCCGACGCAGCCGACCCCCGCAGGGGCACGCGGGCTGAAGCCCGCGGCTACCAACCGCGCCCGCCCCGCCCGTATCATGCTCCCATGGCCGACGCCCCGATCGCGCGCCGGGTGCTCGCCCTCGCCCTGCCGGCACTCGCGCAGCAGTACCTCCACCTCGTCGTCAGCCTGTCGGACCAGTACCTCGCCGACCGGTTCCACCTCCCCGACCCCGCCGCGCGCCGCGCCTACCTCGCGGCCCTCACCACCGCCGGCTACCTCTACTGGGTCGTCTCCAGTTACACCGTCCTCGTCAGCGTCGGCAGCACGGCCCTGGTCGCGCGGTTCGTCGGCGCCGGCGACTGGGACGGGGCGCGGCGCGCCACCGCGCAGGCGGTGCTGCTCGCGGTCGCGTTCGGCGTCGCCGGCACGGCCGCCGGCGTGCTCGGGCTCCCTTACCTCGTCGCCGCCCTCGGCTTGTCGGGCGACACCGCGGCGTACTGCCTCGCGTTCCTCTACCCGCTGGCGATGCTGCTGCCGTTCCAGATCACCGAGTCGGCGTGCGTCGCGTGCCTGGCCGGGGCCGGAGACACCCGCACCGGGCTGAAGGTGCTCGGCGGCGTCGCCGTGCTCAACGTGCCGCTCGCGTGGGTGCTCTGCTTCGGCGTCGGCCCCTTCGCCGGCCTCGGCTTCCGCGGCATCGCCCTCGGCACCGGGCTGAGTCACCTCGTCGGCTGTGTCATCGTGCTGTCACTGCTGGCCCGCGGGCGGTCGGGGCTGAAGATCACGCTCCCTTCGCTGCGGCCGGACTGGGGGCTGATCTACCGGGTGCTGCGCGTCAGCGTGCCGGCGGGGGTGGACAGCCTGAGCGTGGCGGCGTGCCAGCTGTGGTTCCTCGGCATCGTCAACGGCCTCGGCGACGTGGCCGCCGCCGCCCACGGGATCACGCTCAAGTGGGAGGCGCTCGGGTTCCTGGCCGGCGCCGCGTTCGGCACCGCCGCGATGACGCTGGTCGGCCAGAGCCTCGGCGCGAACGACCCCGAGCGGGCCGCGAAGGCCGGGTGGACGGCATTCGCCATTGCGTGCGGCGTGATGACCGCGATGGGCGTGCTGTTCGCGGTGCTGGCCCGGCCGATGTTCCGCCTGTTCTGCCACGAGCCGCACCTCGAACCGGTCGTGGAAGCGGGGGTGCCGACACTGCGGCTCATTGCCCTGGCGATGCCGGCGCTGGCGAGCCAGATCGTGTTCACGTCGGCGCTGCGCGGGGCCGGCGACGCCCGGGTGCCGGTGCTGTTCAGCTGGCTCGGCTTCCTCGGCGTCCGCATCCCGCTGGCGTACCTGCTGACCGGCCCGGCCGACCTCGGCCTGTACGGCGCGTGGGTGGCGATGGTCGCCGACATCTGGGTCCGCGGGGCGTTCTTCGCGCTGCGCTTCGCCGGCGGCCGGTGGAAGCGGGCGGTGGTGTGAACGGCGAGCCGGGAGCGTGAGCGACCGGAGCAACGTTGCTCCGGTCGCTCACGCTCCCGGCTCGCCGAAGCCGCGGCGCCCGTTTCCGGTACAATCACCGCGAACCACCCCACGCCGCGAGACCCCCATGACCCCACTGCAATCGATCGTCGCCGCCGGCACCAAGCTCTGGCTCGACTCCGTGGACCCGGTCGAGATCGCCGCCAACCGCGCCAACGGCGCCACCGGCGCCACGTCCAACCCGATCATCATCGCCGACCTCATCAACACCGGCCGGTTCGACGCCGACATGAAGGCGTTCTTCGCCCAGGGTCTCGACGACGAGGGCGTCGCCTGGGCCATGACCGACAAGCTGGTGAAGGACGCGCAGGCGGTGTTCGAGCCGGTGTGGCAGGAGACGGGCGGGAACGACGGCTGGGTCAGCTTCGAGCTCGACCCGCTGCTCGAGGACGCGGCCAACACCATGCCGACGGCGGAGCGGTCGAAGAAGTACGTCGAGCTCGGCAAGAAGTGGTCGGCCGGGCACAAGAACCGGATGATCAAGGTGCCGGCGACGCCCGGCGGGCTCGGGGCGCTGGAGGAGCTGGCGGCCGCGGGGGTGAACCTGAACGTGACGCTGATCTTCAGCGAGCGGCAGTACAACGCCGCGAAGGACGCCTGCTGGCGCGGCATCCAGCGGGCCGCCGACCGAAACAAGATCAAGACCGTGTACAGCATCTTCGTGAGCCGGCTGGACGTGTACACCGAGAAGGCGGCGCCGGACCTGAGCCCCGCGGCCCAGGGGCAGGTCGGCATCGTGAACGCCAAGCGGATCGGGCAGCTGAACCAGCGGTTCTGGGCCGACAAGGGGCTGGCGCGGCAGCAGGAGATGATCTTCGCCAGCACCGGCACGAAGAAGAAGGAAGACCCCCCCTACAAGTACGTGGCGGCGTTCGCCGGGAGCGACATCGAGACGAACCCGCCGGCGACGAACAAGGCGGTGCAGGACAGCGGCAAGACGTTCGACAAGCAGGTGGACAAGCTGCCGCCGGCCGACGTGCTGGCCGAGATCGACGCCAAGGTGGACATGGCGAAGTTGGAGACGGTGCTGATGGCCGAGGGGCTGTCGAAGTTCGCCGACCCGCAGAAGGGGCTGCTGAAGACGATCGCCGCGAAGCGCTCGCAGCTGGCGTAGTGGCGGCCCTCGTAGGTCGGGTCGAGTCCTCGAGACCCGACGCGGGCGCGAACGACGGACGGAAAAGCCCCGGTGCGTCGGCGCACCGGGGCTTTCGTGTTTCGCGGGTTGATCCCCGCGTCGGGTCTCGAGGACTCGACCCGACCTACAAGACAAGACGCCGGCGGGAGTCGAACCCACGCGGGCCGGGTTGCAGCCGGCCGTCCGACCCGTCGGTCGGCGTCAGTATCCCCACCTGGAGTCGAACCAGGACTGCGACTTTCGTAGAGTCGCGTGCCTCCGCCACACCCCGGGGACGCGAGCAAGGACACCGTCCGGGGCGGAAGGTTCGCGCCTCACTTCGCCGGCTCGTTCTTGGTGGCGAACCGCGTCAGGTCGCCGCCTTTCAGCGCTACCTCGATCAGCTCGGGCAGCCGGGCCGGCGTGCAGGCGAAGCACGGAATGCCCAGCGCCGCCAGCTTGCGGGCCAGCCGCTCGTCGTAGCACGGGGCGCCGCCGTCCGCGAGCGCCAGCAGGCAAATCGCCTTCACCCCGGCCGCGCGCATCTCGCCCATCCGCCGCACCAGCTGCGCCTCGTTGCCGCCCTCGTACAGGTCCGTCAGCAGGATGAAGAGCGTCTTCTTCGGGTCGGTGATGAACTGCTCGCAGTACGCCACCGACTTGTTGATGTCGGTGCCGCCGCCGAGCTGCACACCGAAGATCATGCCGACCGGGTCGTTGCCGCACTTTTCGGTCAGGTCCACGACCTCGGTGTCGAACGCGACGACGCGAGTGTTCAGCGCCGGGATGCTGGCGAAGATCGACCCGCACACGGCGCCGTAGACGACCGAGTCGGCCATGCTGCCGCTCTGGTCCATGTCCACGATCACAGTGTAGGCGTTCGACCGCTGCGCCCGGCTGTAGAAGTACACCCGCTCCGGCACGATGGTGCCGAGGGCGGGCTGGTAATTCTTCAGGTTCCGGCCGATCGTCCACTTGTAGTCGATGGACGTGGCGCTCGGGATGGGCGAGTGCTCCTTGCGGTTCAGCGCCCCCGTGACGGCCTGCCGAATCTGCTGCTCCAGCTTCTTCTTGATCTCGTCGACGACGGCCGCGACGACCATACGGGCGGTGTCCTTGGTGCGCTCCGGGATGCGGCCGGAGAGCGACATCAGGGTGCCGACGAGCTGCACGTTCGGCTGCACCGACTTGAGCGTTTCCGGCTCGAACAGCAACTGCTTGAGCCCCTTCCGCTCGATGGCGTCGGTCTGGATGACGGAGACGACGTCCTCCTTGAAGTAGGAGCGGACGTCGCCGAGCCACTTGGCGAGCCGCGGGGCGGACGCGCCGAGCCCGGCCGAGCGCTTCTTGGGGGTGTCGTCGTCGTCCTCGGGGATGTCGTCGTAGATGGCGCCGAGGGCGGCGTCGATTTCCGACTCGGCGGGGGTGAGGCCGAACCCGCCGCCGCCCATGCCGCCGAGGGCCGGTTGCGCGTCCTGGCCGAGGATGAGGCGCCAGCGGCGGAGTTGCGTGGTGTCGGGTGTGGATGGCATGGTGTTGCTTTCTGCCTTGTCGTCGTAGGCCGCCCGGGGCTTCCACCCCGGGCTAGCGAAGGCGCCCTCCGGGCTGAAGCCCCGAGCCGGGTGCCGGGTTTGGTTCTCAGCCCGGAGAGCGCCTTCGCCCGCCCGGGGCGAAAGCCCCGGGCGGGCGATGGTGAATACCCAACCACGCCCCGGTTCGCCGGCCGCTCAGATGTCGTCGAAGTTGAACTCGCTCAGCTCGCCGAGTTT
>DASPHQ010000599.1:0-5406 GCA_035629595.1 Urbifossiella sp.
CGTCACCGACGTGGAAACCGACACGCTGACGCTCGCCGACAATTCCGAGGCCACGGTGATGATCGCGCGGAGCCTGACGCTGGAGTGCCCGCGCGGCCAGACCGGGCACGAGACGATCAGCCACGAGGGGCCGACGCGCCTCCCCGAGGCGCGGCGCGCCATCCAGAGCGGGAAGCTGCCACGGAAGTGCGGCCTCACACTGGTCCGCCACGACCAGCAGTACGAGCTGGCGATCCACGCCGAGACGCTGGCCGTCAGCAGCGCCAAGATTCCGCCGCCGCCCGAGGACGTGACCGACGCGCGGGCGAAGCTCGACGAGCGGGCGTCGCAGCTGCGGGCGCTGGTGGAGACGCTGGACCTGGTGTACGACGCCTTCGGCGCGCGGCGGTTCGGCAAGGAGTGGGAGACGGACCTGCCCGGCATTCAGCGGTGGCTGAAGCGCGAGGAGCGCAAGGCGGCGTGACGGCGGCGCTTCCGCTTGACCCGCGACGACGGGCGGGGGTATGGTCCCCGCCCCGACCGCTGAAACCGCCGCCCGGGGAGGGGCGACCGGATGAATGACACGTCGAACACCTGGCGAGGCCGCCGGGTGCTGGTCACTGGTTGCACGGGGTTTCTGGGGGCGGCGGTGGTCCGCGAACTGCTCGGCCGCGGGGCCGAGGTGGTCGGTCTGGTCCGCGACCGCGTCGCCGCCTCGGAGTTCACCCGGCACCGCCTCACCGGCAAGGTTCACGTCGTGAACGGCCGGGCGGAAGACCTGTTCCGCGTCCACTCGGCGCTGGCGGTCCACGAGGTGCGGGCGGTGTTCGACCTCACCCCCGCCGACGCCGCCCGCGCCACCGCCACCGTGCTGGACGCCACGCGCCGCTACGACAGCCGCGTCCCCGTGGTGCTGGCCCGGCCCGAGGGAATGGCGTTCGCGTCGCCCGCGGGTCAGCCGGTGGGCGTGGCGCGCTTCGGGGCGCTGTTCGGCCCCGGCGACCGCGGTACGGGTCGCGTCGTCCCCGCGACGGTCGCGGCCCTGCTGTGCGGGGAACAGGGGCTCACGATCGAGGGGCCGGCGCGCGACTTCGTTGCCGTGCGCGACGCGGCCCGCGGGTGCGTAATGCTCGCCGAGACTCTGCTGGCCGAGCCCGGCGCCCGGATCGTTGAGAACGCCTTCCGGTCCGGCTGGGAGCGGACGGACCGCGAGATGGCGGCCGCGGTCCGCGACGTGTTCGCCGGCCGCGGCGTGCTCGGCACGTCGCTCCCCGCGGACGCCCTCGGCTGGGCGCCGGCGGCGGGGCTCGCAGACGCGCTGGCGGAAACGGTGGCGTGGTGCCGCGACGACTTCCGCACGCGGTCGTTCGGCCCGCGGTCGGTTCAGCGCGTCGCCGCTTAACGGGAGGGCGCCCGATGTCCGCCGCCGACCTCGTTCGCGTCTACGGGCTGAAGCCGGACGACCTCGTCGTCCACGCCGGGGCCGGCGGCGTCGAGGTGCTGCGCGAACTGCGCGAGTACGGCTGTCGGGTGCTGCGTCTCGACCCGGACGCGGTCGGGTGGGACGGCGACATCGACACGCTGAGGGTCGCGCTGACGCCGGCGGTGGAACGGCTGGTGCGCGAGCGCTACGGGCCGGCGGCGCTGTGGCTCGCGGCGGAGAACGTGCGGCCGGTGAGCCGGGCGGCGTAAGACGCCGGGTGACGGGAACGTCACCCGCCGCCTGACGGCGGTCGGCTCGCCGATCTCATCTCCAGCGGAAAAGTCGGAACGCTAGCGCGAAGCTGACCACGCCCCACGCCGTCAGGATCGCCAGCGGGCCCGCCGCCGCTTCCCACCCGGCACCGTCGTTCATCACCGCCCGCAGCCCGTCGTTGAGCGCCGTCAGCGGCAGCAACTGGATGATCGGCTGCATCGCCTCCGGGAACCGGTCGGACGAGAAGAACACGCCCGAGAGCAGGTACATCGGCAGCATCACGCCGTTCATCAGGCCGGACACCGTCTCGATCGTCTCCGCGCGCGACGCCACCAGCAGCCCGACGCCGGCGAAGGCCGCGCCGCCGAACAGCACCAGCGCCGCGAACGCCGACGGGTCGCCGCGGAGGCGGATGTCGAAGACGAAGTACGCGAACGTCAGCAGCAGCGCGATCTCGATCAGGGTGAAGATCAGCCGGCTGAACAGGAGCGAGAGGAGGAAGTCGGTGCGGCGCATCGGCGTGGCGAGGAACCGCTTCAGCAGCTTGCGGACGCGCATGTCCACGACGACGAAGCCGACGCCCCACAGCCCGCCGCCCATCAGGTTGATGCCGAGCAGGCCGGGGATGAGGAAGTCGATGTACCGCCCGCCGGGCTCGGTGAGTTTCACCTCCGTCGGCGGGGTGTACGCCCCGACTCGCCGACGCATCAGGGCGGAGTCGGCCACGGTGCGGGCCAGGTCGCACTCGGGCCGGTTCGGCTCGTACAGGTAAGTCGGCGCCTCTTTCAGGTCGCGCCCGGGTGTCACGACCAGATCGGTCTTGGCGGTCCGGAGCCGGTTGCGGGTCGTCGCCTCGTCGCCGGTCGCGAGCTGCACGCGGGCGTCCGTCCGCAGCACCACCGACATCGCCTCCGCCTGGGTGGGGCCGCCGGGGCCGTCGGTGCGAACGTCGACGCGGACCTTGTCGGCCGGGCGGTCGCTGAACGCGGCGCCGAGGATGAGGGCGAGCCCGAGCGGGAAGCCGTACACCCAGAACACCGCGGCCGGGCGGCGGAAGAACTCTCGCAGCCGGGCCAGCGTCAGTTGCCAGAGCGGGGACATGGTGCTCCCTTGACGGCGAAGCCCACCCGCCGCGGCGGGTGGGCTTTCAAGCTGAAGGTGAAATCAATCCGCGTCGCGCAGGTGCCGGCCCGTCAGCGTCACGAACACGTCTTCGAGCGTGGCCGTCCGGGTGGTCAGTCCAGCGAGGCGGACGCCGTTGCCGCGCAGCAGGTCCATCAGCGGTGGGATCGTCGCGGCCGGGTCGCCGACCGTCAGCCGGAACCCGCCCGCCTCCTCGCGTACCGTCTGCACCGCCGGCAGCCGGCCGCACTCGGCATGAACCGTCGGGGGCAACTCGCCGTCTACGCTGAACTCGACGACGTGCTCGCCGCCGAGGCGGGCGATCAATTCGCGCGGCGTCCCCAGCGCGATCGCCTTGCCGTGGTCGATGACGGCGACGCGGTCGCACAGCCGTTCGGCCTCGTCCATGTAGTGCGTTGTGAGGACGACCGTGCGCCCGCGGCCGCGGAAGTCGCGGATCACGTCCCACAGCTGCCGCCGCGACTGCGGGTCGAGGCCGGTCGTCGGTTCGTCGAGGAATAGCAACTCCGGGTCGCCGACGAGCGCCGCGGCGACGGCGAGCCGCTGCTTCTGCCCGCCCGATAGCTTCTCGACGTGGGCGCCGGCCTTCTCCTCCAGCGACACGCGGCCGATGGCATCGTCGGGGCTGATGCCGCTCGGGTAGAAGGAGCGGAACAGGGCGACCGTTTCGCGGACGGTGAGCTTGTCGGCGAGGCGCGTCTCCTGGAGCGAAATGCCGATGCGGCGGCGGATGGCGGCGCCGTCGCGGTTCCACGTCAGACCGAGGACTTCGACCTCGCCGGCGGTGGCGTCGAGGATGCCTTCGGTGATTTCGAGGGTGGTGGTCTTGCCGGCGCCGTTGGGGCCGAGGAGGCCGAAGCACTCGCCGGCGGGGACGTCGAGGTCGAGCCCGCGCACGGCCTCGACGGGGGGCTTGCCGGGGTACGTCTTCACGAGGCCGCGGCAGCGGATGGCGGGAGGCATCGGGAGATTGTAGGGACCGTTCGGCGAGACGAACGCCGTCAGGCGTCGGGTGAGGTCGCGGGCTTCTCGCGCAGCTTCGGTTCGATCAGAACCTTGAGTACCAAGCTCGCCAGCGCCAGCAGCGTGAGCGCCGACGCCAGCGCGAACGCGGCCGGGATGCCGTCGCGGCTCGGCGTCTCGAACAGCTTCTGGACGTGGAGCGGGATCGTGTCCGTCTCGCCGCCGGTCCGGCCGGACACCACGTACACCGCCCCGAACTCGCCCATCGCGCGGGCGTTGCACAGGATCACGCCGTACAGTAGCCCCCACTTCACGTTCGGCAGCGTCACCCGCCAGAACAGTTGCCAGCCGCTCGCGCCCAGGCTCCGCGCCGCCAACTCCTCCTCGGGGCCGCCCGCCTCCATCACCGGAATCAGCTCCCGCGCCACGAACGGGAACGTCACGAACGCCGTCGCCAGCACGATCGCCGGCGGGGCGAAGATGACGCGGAAGCCGAGCGCCCGGAACCCGTCGCCGAGGAACGTACCAGTGCCGAACAGGATCACGAAGGTGAGGCCGGCCACCACCGGCGACACGGAGAACGGCAGGTCGATGAGCGTGGTCAGAAGGGTGCGGCCGGGGAAGCGGAACCTTGCGATCAGCCACGCCGCGGCGACGCCGAACACCACGTTCATCGCCACCGCCAGCGGGGCCACGACGAACGTCAGGAACACGGCGTGACGGGATTCCGGCGTGCCCGTCAGGTTCCGCCAGTAGGCGACAACGCCGTCGGCCAGGGCGAACTGAAACACCGCCGCCAGCGGCACCGCCACCAACCCGCCGACGATGAGGTACGTGAGGGCGATGAGGGTGCCGCGGACGTACCACGGGTCGGTCCGCGGCCGCGGCGGGGATGGGCGAACGTCAGCCGGCATGGCGCTGGGTCCACCGTTCGAGCAGGTTCACCACCACGAGGAGGGCGAACGAGATGACCAGCAGCACCAGCGCCACCGCCGCCGCGTCGGCGAACCGACCCGATTCGAGCTGGGCGACGACCAGCGACGGGGCGATGAGCGGCTCCCCCGGCTGCGCCTTGTAGATGAACACGACCGAGCCGTACTCGCCGAGCCCGCGTGCAAGCGCCAGTGCGAACCCGGTCAGCGCCGGCGGAAGGAGGGTCGGCAGCAGCACGCGGCGGAATGTCTCCCACCGCGACGCCCCGAGCACGGCGGCGGCCTCCTCGGCTTCCGCGTCCAGGTCGGCGAGCACGGGCTGCACCGCCCGCACGACGAACGGGAAGCCGGTGAACACCAGCACCACGACGATGCCGAGCTGAGTGTACGCCACCTCGACGCCGAGCGGAATGAGGTGCCGGCCGAGCCAGCCGTCGGCGGAATACAGGGTGGCGTATACAAGCCCCGCGACGGCCGTCGGCAGGGCCAGCGGCACGTCCACGAGGGCGTCCACGATGCGCTTCAGCGGGAACTCGTAGCGCACCAGCGACCACGCCACGACGACGCCGAGCACGACGTTGACCGCGGCGGCGGCGGCGGCGGTCCACGCGGTGAGGCGGTACGCCGCGCGGGCCTCGGGGCTCCACGCGGCGGCGGCGAACTCGGCCGGGCCGAGCCCCGACGCCTGCCACG
>DASPHQ010000600.1:0-2771 GCA_035629595.1 Urbifossiella sp.
GCGGCGGCCGCCGTGGCCGTGCAACTCGACGCACACCTCCGGCGCGATCGCCCGAACGGCGAGAACGACTTCGTCGCCGTCGGCGATGCGGCCGACCCAGAAGCGGTGAAGGTCGGGGGCGTCGGGGAGGGGCTTGCCGCCGGCGGGGCGAAATAGCCAGCGCACGAGCCCCCACGCCTGCGGGCCGGTCACCGCGACGGTGGCGATGGCGCCCGCCCCCGCGGGGGTGAGGACGGACACCCGGGTGTCACTCACGACAGCGCCTCCGCGGCCAGGCGGACACCTTCCAGCGTGAGCGGGAACGGCCCGCCGACCTCGTCGTCCGGGGCGTAGTCGTAGTCCACGAGGTAGCCGATCGCGCCGCCGGTCATCAACACGGTCACGGGCGACTGACTGAGCGCCCGGTACTCGTCCACCAGCAACTGGCACCCGCCCATGATCGCCGCCATGATGCCCGTGCCGATGGCGTCCCGCGTGTTCCGCCCCGGCGGGTCCACGCTCGGAACCGCGTCGATCGGCAGGTCGGGGAGTTTCGCCGTGTAGTGGTGCAGCGCCCGGGCCATCAGGCGGGGTCCGGGGAGGATTGCCCCGCCCCGGAACACGCCGGCCGCGTCCACGAGATCGACCGTCACCGCGGACCCGGCGTCGATGACCACGACCGGTCGCGGGGCCGGCACCCGCGCCCGGGCGGCGACGGCGTTGAGGAGGCGGTCGATTCCGACGCGGGCCGGCTCGTCCACGTCGATAGGGATGCGAATGTCGGCGTGGGTGATGACCCGAACCGTGTCGCCGCGGGCCTCCGCCCAGTCCTTCAGCCGTGTGAGGCGGTCCGGGTGGACGCCGGCCATCGCCCAGGTCCGCGGGCCGGTGGCGGCCGGGAGGAGGGCGAGTTGGTCGTCCCAGGCGGCGGGGGCGTCGGGCGGCAGCGACGCCATCCGCAACGGCTCGCCGGGCGCGCCCCAGCCCCACTTGATGCGGGTGTTGCCGACATCGACGACCACGTCGGGGTGCATGGGGGCTCGAAGGGTTTTGGTCGGGGCTTGCCGCTCGCGGCTTCGCGCTGGGCAGCGCGAAGCCGCGAGCGGCAAGCCCCGAGCCGTCGGCGCGCTCACCCCGCGTCCGCGGGCGGGGTGATGCTCGGCACCGGCTGCGTCTTGAAGTCCTCGGTCCGCACCGCCGCCTCCATCGGGAAGTCGACCGACGGCCGCGCCTCCTTCGGCTCCGCCGCCTTGATCTCCGTCAGCAGCGCCAGCACCCGGCTCACCAGCCCCGACAGCCCCTGACCGGTCACCGCCGAGAACAGCAGCACCTCGCGGCCCAGTTCCGCGGCCAGGGCGTCGCGCACGGCGTCGGCGCCCGGCAGCTCCGCCTTGCTGACGCACACGATCTCCGGCCGACCGTCCAGCGGAATGGTGTAGTCGGCCAGCTCCTTGCGGATCGTGTGATAGTTCTTCACCGGGTCGGCGGCGTCCGACGGGAACGGCTCCACCACGTGCACCAGCACCCGCGTCCGCTCGACGTGCCGCAAGAACTCGTGACCGAGCCCCACGCCCTGCGCCGCACCTTCGATGAGGCCGGGCAGGTCGGCCAGCACGAAGCCGGCGTCGCCGAGCGTGACGATGCCGAGGTGCGGGTGCTTGGTCGTGAACGGGTACGGGGCGATTTCCGGCGTGGCCCGCGACAGCCGCGAGAGGAGCGTGGACTTGCCGGCGTTCGGGAAGCCGACCAGGCCGGCGTCGGCGATCACCTTCAGTTCCAGGCTGATGTACCGCTCCTCGCCCTCCTCGCCCGGCCCGAACTGGCGCGGCGTGCGGTTCGTCGAGCTCTTGAAGTGGTGGTTGCCGCGGCCGCCGCGACCGCCCTTCGCCACCACCACCTCGTCGCCCTCCGCGGTCAGGTCTTTGAGGACGTTGCCGCGGTCGCGGTCGCGGACGATGGTGCCGGGCGGCACGAGGAGGATCACGTCCTCGGCGTCGGCTCCGGAGCTGCGGGCGCCGGACCCGCGCTCGCCGCTCTTGGCCTTCCAGTGCTTCTTCATGCTGAGGCCGGCGAGGTTGTCGGCGTTCGGGTCGGCGCGGATGATGACCGACCCGCCGTCGCCGCCGTCGCCGCCGTCGGGGCCGCCGCGCGGGACGAACTTCTCGCGGCGGAACGACACGGCCCCGCGGCCGCCGTCCCCGCCCTTCACGTACAACTCGACACGATCGACGAACATGGGAAACCAGTTTCAGGATCAGGTGGTGTAGCGTTCGTGGTGGTACGGCGCGACCGTGAGGGCTGGTAGCCACAGGCTTTAGCCTGCGCCCACGGAGGCGGCGTCTGTTCCCCGTTGCCCCCGGGTGGGCGCCGCAGGTGGGCGCAGGCTAAAGCCTGCGGCTACCAACTTGTGCGACACCGCTCTTGCTCACATCCGCTCCACGACGCGGATGCCGAGCAGGTCGAGCGCCCGGCGGATGGTGCGGCCGACGAGGTCCACCAACAGCAGCCGGCTGTCGCGCAGCTCCGGCGACGGCGCCTTCAGCACCGGGCAGTTCTCGAAGAACACGCTGTACGCCTTCGCCAGATCCCACAGGTAGCCGGTGACGAGGTGCGGCAGGTAGTCCGCCGCCGCCGCCTCGACCGCCTCCGGGAATCGCAGCAGTTGCAGCGCCAGCGCCCGCTCCGCCGGCTCGCCCAGCACCACGGCCGGCGGGTCGGTGCGGAAGCGGGCCGGGTCGAGGTTCTCGCGGCGGAAGATGGCGCAGCAGCGGGCGTAGGCGTACTGCATGTAG
>DASPHQ010000601.1:0-10773 GCA_035629595.1 Urbifossiella sp.
CGGGCACGCAGATCTCAGAGCTGATGCCGAAGATGGCGACGCGGATGAAGGACGTGTGCCTGATCCGCGGCCTGAACACCCGCAACGGCGACCACGGCAGCGGCGCCAAGCTGATGATGCGCGGCCGCCGCGACGAGGCCAACCTCCGCTACCCGGACCTCGGCGCCGTCGTGGCCCGCGAGATGGGCAAGGCCGACAGCCAGGTGCCGGACTACGTGACGTTCTTCACGCAGACCGAAGGCCGCGGCATGGCCCCCGGCGACAGCGGCTTCCTCGGCGCCCGCTACGCCCCGATGGAACTCACGACGAACAACACGCCCGAGTTCATCCGCCGGCTCGACTCGATCAACGAGACCGACCACCGCGAGCGGGCCGAGCTCCGCGACATGCTCGGCCGCGACTTCGTCCGCGGCCGCACGTCGGACACCCTGGGTAGCCACGCCGAGGCCTACGGCCGGGTCCGCGGCATCATGGGGAGCGAGCGGCTGTTCGACGTGTCGCAGGAGAGCCAGGCGACGCGCAACAAGTACGGCCCCACGCAGTTCGGCCAGCAGGCGCTGATCGCCCGCCGGCTGGTGGAGGCGGGCGTGCCGTTCGTCCGCGTGGCGCGGGCGTGGTGGGACAGCCACGGGCAGAACTTCGAGACGCACCAGGAGATGGTGCCGGAGCTCGACCACGTGATGAGCACGCTGCTGGACGACCTGAAGGACCGCGGCCTGCGCGACGACGTGATGGTGGTGACGCTCTCCGAGTTCGGCCGCACGCCGAGCATCAACGCCAGCCTGGGCCGTGACCACTTCGCGAGCGCCTGGAGCATGAGCATGGCCGGGGCGGGAGCGAAGGGCGGCGCGGTGTGGGGCCGCACCGACGCCCGCGGCCAGACGGTGACGCACGAGGAGGTCAACGCGGCGAACCTGTTCGCCACGATTTACGCCGCCCTCGGCATCAACCCGCACAAGAACTACTACGTCGGCAGCCGCCCGATTCCCCTGGTGGACCCCGGGGCGGAGCCGATCGCGGCCCTGGTCAAGTAGTTTCGAGTTTCGAGTTTGGGAGTTTCGAGTCGAGTACTCGACCAGACTCGAAACTCCCACCGTCTGAACTCGAAACTCCCAAACTCGAAACTCGAAACTTGTCATGCCCACCCCCACCCCCGAGTCCTTTCGCCCGTCGGCCGACCTCAGCCGGCCGGTCATCAACCTGTCCGTGGCGCTCGGCGACCGGCCGGGCCGGGCGTACTTCGGCTGCTCCGACTTCAAGGTGTACGAGGCCGACCTCGCCGCCACGAAGGTCGAGTTCACGGAACTGCACGCCGCCCACGGCAGCTACGTGACCGGCGTGGCGTTCGCCTCGGGCTCGGTCGTGTCTGGCGCCTACGACGGCAAGCTGGTGTGGTGGGACGCCGCCGCCCGCCGCGTCGTCCGCACCGTGGACGCGCACGCGAAGTGGGTCCGCAAGGTGATCGCGTCGCCGGACGGCACGCTGATCGCCAGCGTCGCCGACGACATGGTGTGTAAGCTGTGGAACGCCCGGACCGGCGCGGTGGTGAAGGAGCTGCGCGGCCACGCCGCGCTGACGCCGACGCACTTCCCGTCGATGCTGTACGGAGTGTGCTTCTCGCACGACGGCCGCAAGCTCGCCACCTGCGACAAGGTCGGCAAGGTGATCCTGTGGGACACCGCGAGCGGCAACCAGGTCGGCAGCGTCGAGAGCCCGGGGATGTACACCTGGGACCAGGTGCAGCGGCTCCACTCGATCGGCGGGGCGCGGTCGGTGGCGTTCAGCCCGGACGGCCGCTACCTCGCAGTGGGCGGCATCGGCAAGATCGGCAACATCGACCACCTGGAGGGGAAGGCCCGCGTGGAGGTGTTCACGGTGGCCGACGGGAAGTCTCACTGGGTGTGGGAGAGCGACAAGTACAAGGGGCTGATGAACCGGCTGGCGTTCGCGCCAGATAGCTCGTGGCTGCTCGCGGCCGGCGGCGCCGGCGAGGGGCACTTCGAGTTCCTGGACGTGGCCGCGAAGCGGGCCAAGCGGCAGGACAAGCTGACGATGCACACCCACGACTTCGCCCACAGTGCGGACTGGAGCACGGTGGTGTACGCGGGGCACAACCGCGTGGTGGTCCACAAGACGGGTTGATCGGTTCGCCGCTTGCGGCGTAGCGCGGCCGCGCTACGCCGCAAGCGGCGTAGACTGTACGCATGACCCTCCCCCGCATCGCCGTGACGATGGGCGACCCCGCTGGGGTCGGCCCCGAACTCTGCCTCCGCCTCCTCCGCGACGGTCAAGTCCGCACCCGTTGCACCCCCGTCGTATACGGCGGCTTCCCGGTCCTCTGCCGCGTCGCGCGCCATCTCGGCTGGCCGGCCCCTTCGCCGGGGGACGTTCACGACATCTGGTCGTTGGAAGCCGACGGCATCGAACCCGGCCGGGTGTCCGCCGCCTGCGGTGCCGCGGCCTACCGCTACTTCACGACCGCCATCGACGACGCACTCGGCGGCGGAATCGACGCCGTCGTCACCGCCCCGCTGAACAAGGAATCGCTGCACGCGGCCGGCCTTCGCTACCCCGGCCACACCGAAATCCTGGCGGAGCGCACCGACGCCGCGCGGTCGTGCATGATGCTCACGGCCGACGCCATCACGTGCAGCCTGGTCACCGTCCACGTCGGCTACCGCGAGGTGCCGCAACTGCTGACGACCGAGCGAATCGTGGACGTGATCGAACTCACCGCCGACGCGATACGGCGGATGCGCGGCCGACCACCGCGGCTACTCGTGTGCGGCCTCAACCCGCACGCCGGCGAGCACGGCCTGTTCGGCGACCGCGAGGAGGAGCGCATCATCGTCCCCGCCGTCGACGCCGCCCGCGCCAAGGGGATCGACGTGAGTGGCCCCCTTCCCCCGGACACGGCGTTCCTGCCGAAGTACCGGCAGGCCTGCGACGCCTACGTCTGCATGTACCACGACCAGGGGTTGATCCCGCTGAAGGCGTTGGCGTTCGAGGACGCGGTGAACGTCACGCTGGGGTTGCCCATCGTGCGCACCAGCGTGGACCACGGCACCGCGTTCGACATCGCGTGGCAGGGCGTGGCCGACGTGTCGAGTCTCGTTCGGGCTGTCGAGCTCGCCGTCAAGCTGTCGAGCGGGGTCGCGTCAGCGCCCCGTGCGACCCCATAGCTTGTAGCAATGGGGTCGCACGGGGCGCTGACGCGACCCCGCTCTTGTCCCGTACTCCGCTCCGTTTCGCCGTCCGTCACATCGACAGATACACTTGTTTCCGCGACCCGGTGGGGGGCGCGGCGGAAACAATTATCTCGCTCAAAATGTCGCCGCCGGCCGGGTGCCGCTTGACTTCCGCGGAACATGTGGGTGGAGCGAGCGGTTGCCCCGAATCCGCGTCCCCTGTCGCGCCGTCCGTCCCCAAGTAAGATGCCCGCTGGCGGCGCGGGAGGTTCCGGCTGTAGGTCCGGGTGCCACGCGCCGCCGCACACAGGACACCTCCACGATGGCGACCGAAGCGGAACTCAAGGCGGCCGGCGACAAGTACGTTCCGAAGGATTACGACCCCGCACTCTACAAGACGCGCCACTCGTTCGCCCACGTCCTCGCCCAGGCCGTCACGGAGCGCTTCCCGCAGGCCAAGCCCACCATCGGCCCGCCGGTCGAGTTCGGCTTCTACTACGACTTCGACCTCGACACCCAGCCGTCGGACGCCGACCTGAACTGGATCGCCGACCGGATGCGGCAGATCATCAAGGCGAAGCACGCCTTCCGCGTCCGCGAGATCACCGCCGCCGAGGGGCGCGAGCTGTTCAAGGACAACCCGTACAAGCTCGAACTCATCGACGGCCTGACCAACGGCCAGGACGAGTACGGCAACAGCGCCGCCGGCGCCCCGCTGCTGACCGTCTACCAGCAGGACACGTTCGTGGACCTGTGCCGCGGCCCGCACGTCGAGACGACCCGCGACCTGGACTCGAAGGGGTTCAAGGTCACGCAGGTCACCGGCTCCTACTGGCGCGGCGACGAGAAGAACAAGGCGCTGAAGCGCTTCCACGCCACCGCCTGGGCCAGCGAGGCCGACCTGAAGGCGCACCTGGAGCGCCTCGAGGAAGCCGCCCGCCGCGACCACCGCAAGCTCGGCCGCGAGCTGGAGCTGTTCTCGAACGAGCCGGTGTTCGGCTCCGGCTTCCCGATGCTGCTGCCGAGGGGGGCGACCGTCCGCCGATTGCTCGAACAGTTCATCACCGACTACGAGCGGCACGCCGGCTACTGGCACGTCTACACCCCGGACGTGGCGAAGAAGGAGTTGTACCGCATCTCCGGCCACTGGGAGCACTACAAGGACGGCATGTTCCCGCCGATGGACCTCGGAGAAGGAGGCCAGGAGTGGGACGAGCTGTGCCTGCGGCCGATGTGCTGCCCGCACCACATCCAGGTGTACCAGGCGAAGCCGCGGAGCTACCGCGAGCTGCCGATCCGCATCGCCGAACTCGGCAAGATGTACCGCTACGAGCGCTCCGGCGTCGTCGGCGGGCTCAGCCGCGTCCGCTGCATGACGCTGAATGATGCGCACCTGTTCGTGCGGCCGGACCAGATCAAGGCGGAGATCGCCGGCGTGCTGAGCCTGATGAAGAAGGCGTACGCGGACCTGGGCATCGCCGACTACCGGTTCCGGCTGTCGAAGCACGACCCGGCGAACAAGGAGAAGTACGTCGACAACCCGGCGATGTGGGAGAGCAGCACGCGCATCCTGCGCGAGGCGCTGGTCGAGTCGGGGCTGCCGTTCTTCGAGGCCGACGGCGAGGCGGCGTTCTACGGGCCGAAGGTGGACGTGCAGGTGAAGGACGTGCTCGGCCGCGAGGAGACGCTGTCCACGATCCAGGTCGATCAGCACCTGCCCGAGCAGTTCAAGCTCGAATTCAAGGACTCGGACGACACCGCGAAGCGGCCGGTGATGATCCACAGGGGCGTCATCAGCACCATGGAACGCATGATGTCGTACCTCATCGAGCTGTACGCGGGGGCGTTCCCGCCGTGGCTCGCGCCGGTGCAGGTCGGCATCGTGCCGATCGCCGACCGGCACTTCGAGTACGCGGAGAAGGTGGCGGCGGCGCTGCGGGAGAAGGACTTCCGCGTCGAGAACGACCTCGGCGACCGGCGGATGAACGCGAAGATCCGCGAGTTCCAGCTGCAGAAGGTGCCGTACGTGCTGGTGATCGGCGACAAGGAGATGGCGGCCGAGAGCGCCGCCGTGCGGCTCCGCAGCGGCGAGGACCTGGGAGCGAAGCCGGTGGCGGAGTTCGTGGCGCTGCTGGAACAGGTCGTGAAGTCGCGGACGCAGAAGCTGGTGGTTTGAGGCGAGCGCTACTCCTCGGTCACGTCCGACGCCTGGAACTCGACGCCGACGAGTGCCGTCACCGGCACCTCGCGGCCGCGGTACTCGACGAGCCCGCGGCGCACCTGGACGCGCCACACGATCGTGTCGCGTGCCCCCTGCACCGCCTTCACCACCTCCGGCCGCGCGTCCGACGTGATCACGTACTTGCGGCTCTCGCCGGGGCCGAGCGGCTGGTCGTCGCCCTCCTGCGACGTTTCGTACGCGCGCTTCACGTTCTTATCGTAGGGCCACGTCACCGGCCCGCCCGGGAACGTATCCTTCCCCGCCACCACCAGAGTCGTCGGCGGCAGATCGGGGGGGAACGACTTCCGGTTGAACGCCGGGTCGAGCGGGTGGAACGTCAGGTCGGTCGAGGTGTTGCGGACGTGCAGCGTCAGCGTCACCGCCCGTCCCATCGGGACGGGGAGCGTCTTGCCGCTCACCGGCACCTTCACGACCGTCAGCTTGCGGACCGCGACCGCGACCGGCTCGACCTCCACGTCGCCGACGGTGACCTTCTTGCCGAGGCCGGCGCGCAGCTCGGGCGGGAGCGGGCCGTCGATCGGGACGGCGAGCTTGCCGGTCTTCTTGCGGTCGGCCGGCGGAAACTCGCCGCGGCCGTCCGGGATCAGCGACAGCGGATGCCCCTCCGGCGCCTTGCCGGTGTCGCGGATGAACAGCCCGTACACCGCCAGCACGGTCGTGAGGAGGGCGTAGGGTATCAGCACGAAGAAGCCGACCTTGAAGAGCGTGTTCGGCCCGCCGCCGGCGGCCGGGGCGGGCCGGCTACGGTCCGGGCGGGGGCGGCGCTCGCGGGGCGGCTCGTCGACGGGGAGCGGTTCTGGGGCGGCGACCGGCGCGGGGTAGGCCGCGACCGGGGGCGGCGCCTGGTCGAACCCGGCCCACGGGTTTCCGGTGGCGGCGACGGCAGGCGGCGGCGGGTACGCCACGACCGCGACCAGCGGCGGGGACGGCGGCAGCGGCACCACGGCAGGCGGCGACGCGAACACCGCCATCGGGGGCGGGGGCGGCGCGACCGGCGGTGGCATCTCGGGGACCGGCTGCTGGCCGGGGTCGCTGCCGAACACGTCGTCGCTCTCGTCTGCCGCTTCGCCGAAGATGCTGTCCTGCGTCTCGGGGTTCGGCAGGTTGAAGACGGGGTAGTCCGCGGCCGGCGCCGGCGGCGGAGCGACCGGCGGCGGTGGTGGGGGCGGCGGCGCGACCGCGACCGGCGGCGCGGGGGGCGCCGGGGCGGGTGCGACGAGCACTTCCTTACAGTTCGGGCAGCGGACCTTGCGGCCGAGCAGCTCGGGGCCGACGCCCATCTTCTTGCTGCAGAACGGGCAGGGAAAGGTGGTCGGGGTCATCGGCACTCGGGGCGTGACACCGGGGTGTCATGGGTGAGGGGCGGGGGGAGGGTGATGCCATCATACCCGCTACCGGAACCACCGCCAGTCCCGCACGTCCCACCACGGCCGCGGCGGGATGTCGAGCGGCGTCTCCCACAGGATCAGCGTGCACTCCCGCTTCACGTTCGGCATCATGTAGACGATCTTCTCCTTCGGCGTCACCCCCTCCATGTCGAACAGGAACGACACGACGCGGCAGCCGGGCCGCATCTGCTGAATTTTGGGGATCAACTTCACGTTCAGTTCGGGGAGGAGGAACAGCGTGAGGACGGTGGCCGGGCGCAGGTCCACGCTGCTGTCGAAGATGTCGCCCTCGCGGATCTCGACCAGGTCGCCGACGCCGGCTTCGGCGACCTTCTGGCGGGCGAGGGCGGCGACGTGCGGCTGAATCTCGTAGCCGACACCGCGGCAGCCGTGCTTCTTCGCCGCCGTCACCAGGAAGCGGGCGTCGCCGCAGCCGAGGTCATAAACCACGTCGTCCTTCGTCACCCGCGCCATGTCGAGCATCTTGTCGACGGCGTCCTGCGGCGTCTCCTTGAACACCACGTCCACGTGGCCGGGCGGGCGGACGTCGCGCTCGACCCACGCCATGACCCCGAACCAGACGCCCGCCAAGGCGGCGACGAACAGCACGTAGGCCACCACCCGCAGCTTCCCCCGCCGGCTCACGATTCCCCCCGGGTCGCGCGGACCACCACCACCGTGCGGTCGTCGGTCGTCGGCACCCCGGCCGTGTGCGCCGCCCACGCCGCGAGCAGTGCCGCCAGGTCGTCGGCGGCAGCGTCGCACACCGGCCGCAGCGCCGCGCCGACGCCAGCGGTGCCGAACATGTCGCCGGCCGCGTTCGCCGCTTCGAGGATGCCGTCGGTCACGAGCGCCACCCGGTCGCCGGGGACGAACGTGGTCGTCTGTTCGGGGTACGTCTCAGTCGGCTTGATGCCGAGCGGCAGGCGCTGGGCGCGGTTCAGTGTGGTGCGGGTGCCGTCGGCCCGGACGACGAGCGGCGGGGCGTGGCCGGCGCTGGCGTAGGTGAGGCTGTGATTCGCCGGGTCGAACACGACTGCGAACGCGGTGACGAAGCTGCCCGTGGGGCGGGTGTAGCGGCGGGCCAGGTGGGCGTTCAGCTGCGTGAGGAGGCTACTGGGGCAGGCGCGGTCGGACTCGTGGAGGGTGTGGGCGATGCTGTGCGTCATCGCCATCAGGACCGCGGCGGGGGCGCCGTGGCCGCTGGCGTCGGCGACGAGCACGCCGAGCCGGCCGCCGGGGAGTGGAAAGAAGTCGTAGTAGTCGCCGCCGGCCCGCGCGGCGGCGCGGTAGTCCACGGCCACGTCCAGGCCGGGAACACGCGGCACGGCGTCGGGGAGGAGTGCCTTCTGGATGTCGGCCACGGCCTTCATCTCGAAGTCGGCGGCGTCGAACGCCCCCTTGACCGCCTGCGACAGGACGAGCGTCTGCGTGGCCCGCCCGAACAGGTTGCTGAGCATGACCAGGTCGGGTAGGCGGTCGCGCGCGAAGGCGTCCGGCTCCTCGCGAGCCAGCACGATCGCGTTGACGGCGACACCCTGCTCGAAGTGCGGGATGGCGAGCACGGAGCGCTGCCCGGCGAGGTAGACCGACGCCGGATCGTCGGGGTGAATCTCGACGTCGGGGATCAGCCGCGGCTCGTCGGCGTACAGCAGCTCGGCGAGGATGCCGCCGCGGTGGACGGGGAGGCGCTCCGGCTCGGTCCACGGGTTCGCGGAGTCCTTCCACAGACTGCACCGCGTGACACGGTACTCGGGGACGCGCAGCCCCCGCCGGGAGATGGTCAGCCGGCGGGTCACGGGGAAGAGTTCGTCCATTCGGCGCGAGAAGAGGGCGTACATCTCCTGCGGGTCGGACGAGCGGCTGAGGGCGCGCATCAGGTCCACGCTGGCGGCGAGGCGGCCGCGCCAGTTCCGGGACTCGGTGTCGAACGGGTTCGTCGTCGCCGACATTGCCGCCTCCGCGGCTGGCCCCCGGAGGGGCAACGGGCGTCCAGCGCCCCACTAGACCGCACGGTCGACGGCGACGCAAGCGCGAAGCGCAAAAAGAAAGCCCGGGGACGGCTGTCCCCGGGCTTCGTGTGTGCTCACATGATCAGCCGTTCTTGGCGGCCTCGTCCACGCGGGCCTCCTCGTCGGCGTTGCGGGCCTCGGTGGCCTTCTCGTCGACGCGGTTCTTGGCCTTGTCGACCTGCTGCTTGGCCCAGTCCTTCACCTCGGTGGCCTTCTCGCCCACCTTGTTCGCCGCCTTCTGCGCCGCCTCGGCGACCGTGTTCCCGGCTTCCGTGAGCTTGCCGCTGATGGTATCCGCCATTGTGGGCGTCTCCGCTAGGGTGTGATATGCCGGGGTTATCGGCCCGGCGCCGGTAGGAGGCAGTAATGCAGTCGCCGTGCCAATCGGCGCGGGGTAGAACGATCCGGCATACGCGGAGGATGACATGCGTCGGCTCTCGTTCCTGGCGGTGACGCTCGCGTCGGCCCCGCTCGTCGCCCAGCCGGCGGCGCCCGCGCCGCGGCCGGTCGTGCGGGCGGTCGCGGAGTCGTCGCTGCCGACGGCGGGCGGTCGCATCCGCCAGTTCGCGTTCGACGGCGACCCGAACACCTCCTTCACCTCGGAGGGGAACGCCACGAAGGACGATCACTTCACGCTGACGTTCGACAAGTCGGTGACGCTGCGCTACCTTTCGGTGCTGGCGGGTCGGCCGGGTGAGGAACCGGCACAGGTGGTGGTCGAGGTGTCTGTGGACGGCAAGACGTTCGCGCCCGTATCGCCGGCCGCCACGATGCCAGCCCGGGCCGTGCGGGTGCGCCCGATTGCGGACACGACCGGGCCGCTGGTTGTGCGTGAGATCACGATCCGCTCCGACCCGCAAGTCGTGCCTTTCCGCCACCCGATCGAGTTCGTCCTGGACGTGACCGACGCCCCGGAAATGAAGGCATGGGGCGAGAAGGTGGTGCGCGTCTGCGAGCGCGAGTACCCGGACATCTGTACCTTTCTCGCCAGCGACGGCTACACGCCGCCGACGCAGCTGCGGATGACGCTCAATAGTGCTTATGGCGGCGTCGCCGAGGCCGGCGGCGGGCGGATCACCGGGTCGGTCAAGTACTTCAAGAGCCGCCCCGACGACATCGGCGCGATGGTTCACGAGACGGTCCACTGCGTTCAGCAGTACAAGGGGCGCGGCAACCCCGGATGGCTCGTCGAGGGGATCGCCGACTACGTCCGCTTCTGGCGGTACGAGCCGGGGAAGGCCGGGCGGCTGATCCCGGAGAAGGCCCAGTACAACGCCAGCTACCGCACCACGGCCGCGTTCCTGGCGTACGTCACCGACCGCTACGACCGGCAGGCGGTGCCGAAGCTGAACGCGATGTGCCGGGAAGGCCGCTACACCCCCGCGGCGTGGCGCACCCTGACCGGCAAGGACGTGGAGGAGCTGAACCAGGAGTGGCGGCAGTCGCTCGCCCGCTGACCCCCCATGACCGTCACCGACGACACGACCGACCTGCCGACGCCGACCGGGCCGATGCGGACGTACCTGTACGCGCCGCACGAACCCGGCCGGCCGGCGGTCCGCCGCCCCGGCGTCGTGCTGTACTCGGAAATCTTCCAGCAGACGCCGCCGGTTCGCCGGCTGGCGGTGCAACTGGCGTCGCTCGGCTACCGCGTCGCCGTGCCGGAGGTGTACCACGCCCACGAGCCGCCCGGCTGCGTCCTCGGCTACGACGACGCCGGCAAGTCGCGTGGCAACGCGCTGAAGCAGATCGTGACACTGAGCGACTTCGACGCCGACATCGCGGCCGCGGTGGCGTTCCTGAAGGAACACCCGGCCGGCACCGGGGCGGTGGGAGCGTTCGGCATCTGCCTCGGCGGGCACCTCGCGTTTCGGGCCGCGCTTCACCACGACGTGCGCGCCGCGGCGTGCTTCTATCCGACCGACCTGCACACTGGCACGCTC
>DASPHQ010000602.1:0-8685 GCA_035629595.1 Urbifossiella sp.
CGGACCGTCACGTAGTAGAACTCGCAGCGGGCGTCGCGGACCGCGTCCCACACCTTGTACAGCCGGTCCGTCTCGGCCACGGCCACGCCGATCACGTCGGCCCGGTCGGCCTCCCACGCCTGCCGCAACTCCAGGTGTTGACGGTACGTGCGGTTGAACTGGATCAACTGCGCCACCACGTCCCGCACCGGCAGCCGGTCCGCGTCCGCCAGCCGCGGCGCGTCGCGCAGGTCGGCGTACCGGCGGCGCAGCAGGTCCAGATCGCACTCGAAGTCGTCGAGCCGCGACAGGACGTAGCGCGTCTCGCGCTCGTCGAGGATTTCCAGCCGCAGGGCGGTCGTGTGAAGGGCCTGCTGCACGGCCGGCCAGCGGTCGGGCGGCGGCGGAAGCTCGGGGGTGCCGGCCGGTGCCGTCAGCAGCGCGGCGGCGACCATCAGGTCGTACGCGGTCATGGGGGCGCTCCGGGCCGGCGGCCCCCGCGGGAAACGGGGACAAAGCCGGCGGGAAAACACGGAACGACGGATCGGGGAGGGGCGGGCGGCCGACGCGGAAGAGAGCTGCGGTCGGCCCGTGCCTCGGCGGTCCGGCGGCGCCCCACGGGCCCGGAGAAAATCCGGGCGCGGGGGGGTTGCCGCTCTGGGCGGGATCCCATATCAGGGTGCCCGCCGCGAAGCCATACAGCATCGGTCGGCGCCGCGCCGAACTTGAGCCCATTCGCCGCTCGCGGCGTTGCACGCGATGCACGACCGCCATCGGTGGAATCCGGGCCGCTGCTCGCTTTGCGGGCACAAGTTGTAGCACCATTGCCACAAAACGCGACATACGTTCCGCGGCGAACGCCCGGGTCGTGGTCGAATTCCGCTTCCGAGTGCCTGTTTCTCAGGCAGTTCGTGAATCCCTCACAGTTTCCCCAACTCCCCGGCACCGGCGTTGCCTTGAGGTTGGGCCGTCGTATTCCCACCCCGCGCAGGAGACGCCTGTGTTGCGCCTCGCTCTTTCCGCCGTCACGGCGGTCGTCCTCGGCTTGGCGCTGGCGCCGGCGGGGCTGGCCCAGGAGGCCAAGAAGGACGCCCCCGACCTGACCAAAACGCCGGCGATGATGTCCGACGTGAAGGCCGCCGAGAAGGCGGCCACGGACGGCGTCGCCGCGGCCACCACCGTCGCCCACAAGCAGGCCGACATCGCCTGGATGCTCGTCTCGACCGCGTTCGTCATGCTCATGATGCCGGGGCTGGCCCTCTTCTACGGCGGCATGGCCCGCCGCAAGAACGTCCTCGGCACCATGATGCACACCATGGTCGCCCTCGCCCTCGTCGGCGTGCAGTGGGTCGTCGTCGGCTACGCCCTCGCGTTCGGCGCCCCGCTCATCACCACCTCGATCAGTAGCGACGACAAGGGCGAGCCGATCAAGGGCGGGGTCGTCGGGTTCAGCAAGGAGCTGGTGCTGCTGCCGTGGACCAGCACGGTGCCGGCCACCGAGGAGGAGGTCGCCAAGGACAATCCCGGCCTGACGGGCGAAGACCTGACGAAGGCGACGGCCGAGCGGAACCGGTTCAACAGCTTCCCGAACACGAACCTGCCGCTCTACCTGCACGCCATGTTCCAGGGGATGTTCGCCATCATCACGGTGGCGCTCGTGTCCGGGGCGTTCGCCGAGCGCGTCAAGTTCGGGGCGTACCTCGCCTTCGCGCTGCTCTGGACGACCATCGTCTACGACCCGCTCGCCCACATGGTGTGGTCGTTCGACTGGTCGCCGGCCAACAAGGTGCCCGTCAACGGCGCCGACGGGACGACGATCTTCCCGGCCGCGGGGCTCCTCGGCGTCAACGGCGCCATCGACTTTGCCGGCGGCACGGTCGTCCACATCGCCGCCGGGTTCTCCGGCCTCGCCGCGGTGCTCCTGCTCCGCCGCCGGGTCGGCTACGGCAAGCAGACGTTCCACCCCAACAGCATGGTGCTCACCCTCCTCGGGGCGGGCCTCCTCTGGTTCGGGTGGTTCGGGTTCAACGGCGGGTCGGCCCTGTACGCGAACGGACAGGCGGCGTCGGCGTTCACCGTGACGCAGATCGCGGCCGCCGCCGCCGGGCTGTCGTGGACGCTGACCGAGTGGCTGTTGAAGGGGAAGCCGACGGCGCTGGGGCTGGCGTCGGGGATGGTGGCCGGGCTGGTGGCGATCACGCCGGCGAGCGGGTTCGTGGCGCCGGGCGGGGCGCTGGTCATCGGGCTGGTGGCCGGGGCCGCGTGCTACGGGGCGGTGCTCCTCAAGGGCGTCCTCGGCTACGACGACTCGCTCGACGCGTTCGGCGTCCACGGCGTCGGCGGGCTGATCGGGGCGATCCTGACCGGCGTGTTCGTGAGCCTGCCGCTGTGGGCGTGGGGCGCCGAGATGCCGAAGGGGGCGTTCCCCGGCAAGACGGACTTCGCCGACAACGTGGTGACGTACAACATGTCGGCGCAGCTGATGTGGCAGGTCAAGGCGTCGCTGATCTCGGCGGTGTACGCGTTCGTGGCGACGGGCGTGATCGTGCTGCTGATCGACAAGACGATCGGGTTCACGGTGACGACGAAGGACGAGACGATCGGCCTGGACCTGTCGCAGCACGGCGAGGTCGGGTTCGACTACGGCGGCGGCGGCCTGGAGGAGTCCACGGGGGCGATGCTGCCGGAGCCGAAGGCCGCGATGACCCCGCCGAACGGGCCGCTGTCGAAGCGGTTCACGGTGACCGTCGAGGGCGCGGACCCGGCGGCGCTGACGAAGGTGTGGACGGCGATGTGTCAGCCGGGCGAGTCGCCGCCGAGCCCGTCGTTCAAGGCCGTGTACCCGTACTTCACGACCATGACCGGCAACAAGTTCCGCTTCCGCGGCGGCGACCCGGTGGCCCTGCGGAACGAGCTGCAGAAGCTCCTCAGCGCGGCGCTGAAGACGCCGGTGAAGACGACGGTCGAGAGCTGACGTGCGCCGGAAAGCCCGGGGACGGCCGTCCCCGGGCTTCGCCCCACCCCACACCCACACACCCACAGCCCCCATGAAACTGATTGTTGCGATCATCCGGCCCGAGCAGCTGGAGAACGTCCAGCGGGCGCTGGCCGAGCGGGACGTGTACCTGATGACCGTCAGCGACGTGCGCGGGTGCGGCCGCCAGCGCGGCTACACCGAGGTGTACCGCGGGGCCGAGGTGACCGTGCGCCTGATCCCGAAGCTGAAGGTCGAGATCGCGGTGAACGAGCCGTTCGTGGAGGCGGCGATCGAGGCGATCGTCGGCGCCGCCCGGACCGGCGAGACGGGCACCGTCGGCGACGGCAAGATCTTCGTGTTCCCGATGGAGGACGCCGTCCGCATCCGCACCGGCGAGCGCGGCACCACGGCGATCGGGCCGTGACGCACCGCCCGGCGAGCCGACCGCCGTCAGGCGGCGGGTGGCTCGGGGTTTTGAGCCCGGAGGGCGACGGCGTGTAGCCCGGGGTGCAACCCCGGGCGGGCGATGGCGTGATTCGTGGGAGCCACGCCGCGCGACCTCCGCCGCAGGCCGCCCGGGGTTGCCCCCCGGGCTACACGCCGACGCCCTCCGGGCTCAAGCCCCGAGCCAAGAAACCGCCCGCTGACGCGGGCCGCTCGCCGCGCCCCTGCCGCGGCTACAATGCCCCCATGCACCCGATCCTGATCGTGGGGGCCGCGCTCGTCGGCCTCCCCGTGCTGCTGCACCTCATCATGAAGCAGGAGCCGAAGCGGCTCCCCTTCCCCGCGTTCCGCTTCCTCCTCAGCAAGCTCAAGACCAACCAGCGCAAGCTCCGCCTCCGCCACTTCCTGCTGCTCGCCCTGCGGATGCTCCTCATCGCCCTGTTCGCCGTCACCCTGTTCCAGCCCACCGTCCTCAGCACCGGCTTCGTCGTCCTCTCCGGCGACCAGCCCGTCGCCGTCGTCCTCGTCATCGACACCAGCCCGAGCATGGGCTACGCCGACGGCGAGGGGAAGACGCGCCTCGAAGAAGCCACCCGCCGCGCCGGCGAGCTGCTCTCGTCGCTGCCGGCGAACTCGCGCGTCGCGGTGGTGGAGTCGGGCGACACCTCCGGCGACTGGCTGCCGAGCGAGGGCGACGCCCGCACCCGGCTGCGTGAACTGACCGAGCGCGGCAAGAAGACGCCCGGCCCCAGCCGGCCCGTCACCGCCGGCATCGACACCGCCTACGGCCTCCTCCGCACCGTCGACGCCGAGAGCGAAGGGACCGGCCCGTACCAGAAGCTCGTCGCCGTGTTCACCGACCGCGCCGCCGCGAGCTGGGACGCCGCCCGCGTCGAGGAGCTGAAGAAGGGCCGCGACGCCCTCCCCGACCCCAAGCCGGCGCACGCCGTCGTCGACGTCGGGGTCGAGGCGCCGTCGAACGTGGCGCTGCTGGCCGCCGGCATGACCGAGGGGAAGGCGCAGGTGATCCCCGCCGGCCCGCCGGTCGGCCTCACCGTGACCGTCGGCGTGGTCGGCCCCGACGACCTGACCGTTCCCGTGAACGCCGTCCTCGGCGACGCCAAGCCCGTGCGCAAGGAGGTGGCGGTGCCGCGCGGGCAGGCGCGGACCGTGGCGTTCGAGTTCCGCGACCTGAAGCCGGGCCTCCACCAGGTGCGGTTCGAGCTGCCGACGAAGGACGCGCTCGCCGCCGACAACGTCCGCTACGTCACGTTCCGCGTCGCCGAGCCGCGGCGCGTGCTGACGATCGCCGCCGACCCGGAAGAAGCCGCGTTCTGGAGCCTCGCGGTGAACGAAGGGAAGGAGTTCGCCAACGACACCGTGACGCCGCAGCAGCTGCGCCCGGAGGCGCTCCAGACCGCCGAGGCGGTGGTGCTGTTCGGCGTCGCCAACCCCGCGGAGCCGGCCGACGACCCGCTGTGGGGGAAGCTGCAGCGCTACGTGGAAGGCGGCGGCAAGCTCATCATCATCCCCGGCGGCCCGGAGCGGATGGGCGACCTGGGCGGCTACGACCCCACGAAGGTCGAGGCGGCGAACAAGCTGCTGCCGGGCGCGTTCAAGCGGTTCATCGACACCGCCGAGGAGTTCGAGGAGCCGAAGGACGCGAAGGCGAAGAACCGCCGCCGCGGCGTGACGTGGGACGTGTTCGCCGACGCCCCCGACCGCGCCTTCGGGCACCCGCTGCTGGCGCCGATGCGCGCCTGGCGGCAGGCGGGGAACGTCGACTTCTTCCGCGCCCCGCGCCGCGCCACCGGCTACTGGGAGGTGGAGCCGCTGCCGACGGGCGAGGTGGTGGTGCGGTACGACGACGCCGACGACGAGAAGAAGCGCCGCCCGGCGGTGCTGGAGCGCGGCGGCGGCGGCAGCGGCAAGGGGCGGGTGTTCCAGCTGACCAGCCCGATGGACACCGGCACGCTGTTCAACGACTACCTGACCCTCGAGAACTCGTGGACGGTGGTGTTCCCCGCGCTGCTGCTGCGGACGGCGGCGGGGAGCCGCGACGACGAGCGGTTCAACTTCGAGACGGGGCAGTCGGTGCGGCTGCCGGCGGCGAAGCTGGTGGCGGGCAAGGCGGGGAACCTGGTGCTGGACGGCCCGGGGGTGCCGGTGGCGGAGGCGGAGGTGAAGCTGACGGAGAAGCAGCCGGACGTGACGTTCGGCCCGCCGCGGACGAACGCCGCGGGGAACTTTTCGCTGACCGGCCCGAACCCCGACTGGCGGGAGGGCTTTTCGCTGAACGTGCCGGCCGACGAGAGCACGCTGGACAAGGTGCCGGCGGAGGGGATCGAGGAGGTGACGGGGGCGGGGAGCGTGGTGTCGGTGGGCCGCGACGTGGACCTGAAGGAGGTGTTCGGGAACACGGCGGCGCTGCGGGCGCCGGTGGAGCTGTTCCCGTGGCTGCTGATCCTGCTGCTGCTGCTGCTATCGGCCGAGGGGCTGGTGGCGAACCGGTTCTACCGGCCGCGGAAGTAGCCGCCGCTTGCGGCGTTGCAAGCCTGCGTTGACGCCCGCACGCCCGTCGGTGTACGCTCCCGCGTCCCCGGACCAGGAGGTGTCCCGTGCGCGCCCGTCTGCTGATCGTCCCGGCCGTGTTCGCCGCCGCGGCGGCGGTGGCCCACACCCAGCCGCCGCCCACGCCGACGCCGACCTCGCCGCCGCTGTACCCGGACGTACGGTCGCAAGTGATTCCTGCGGCTCCGCCGCTGCCCGTGCCGCTGGCGGCCTCCCCGTCGGCAGAGAAGTCACTGGAGAAGATGCTGGACCAGCTGGAGGGGCTGCGGATCCGCAAGGCGGACCTGGAGAAGCAGGAGCAGGAGCTGATGACGGAGGTGCGGAAGCTGCTGGAGAAGCAGGACGAGCGGGTGAAGCGGCTGGGCGTGGTGTCGCCGCCGCCGGCCGTCTCCCCGCCGCCGACCGTGGTTCCCACCGGGGTGACCCTCCCCCCCTACCCGCTCCCGAAGAAGAACTAACGGGGCCGCGACCCGGCTCGCCGGAAGGGACTCCGAATCCGCGTACGCGCCGGGCCGCACGCGGGCAATTCCCGGTAGCCCCTTCGCCGCGGAGCCTCCCATGCGACACGCCCTCGCGGGCATCCTCCGGCGGGCCGTCGCCGCGCCCGCCGACGCCCGCCTCCTCGACGACTTCCTCGCCGGCCGCGACCCCGACGCCGCGTTCGCCGCCCTCGTCGCCCGGCACGGGCCGGTCGTGCGCGCCGCCTGCCGCCGCGCCCTCGGCGACACCCCCGACGCCGACGACGCCTTCCAGGCCACGTTCGTCGTCCTCGCCCGCCGCGCCGCCGACGTGTGGCCGCGCGAGGCCGTCGGGGCGTGGCTGTACGGCGTCGCCGGGAAGGTGGCGCGCAAGGCCCGCGCCGTCCGCGACCGCCGCCGGGCGCGCGAACAGCCGCTCGCCGCCGCCCCCGAGCCCGCCGCGCCGCCCGAACCGACCAGCCTGTGCGACGCCCTCGACCGGGCCGTCCGCGCGCTGCCGGAGGTGTACCGGGCCGCGGTCGTGGCGTGCGACCTCCAGGGGCTGAGCCGTGCTGAGGCCGCCGCGGCACTCGGGTGGAAGGAAGGCACGCTGTCCGGCCGGCTGGCCCGCGCCCGTGAGCTGCTGGCCCGCCGGCTCACGCGCGGCGGCTTCACCCTCCCCGCCGGCGGGCTGGCGGCGGTACTCGGCGTCCCGGCCCCCGTCGGCGCCGACCTGCTGGCGCGAACGGCGGCGCACTGGCGCGGCCGGGCGGCCGGCGTTCCCGCCCCGGTCGCGGCGCTGACCGACGGCGTGACGGCGGCCGTTCTTCCCGCGAAGGCGGTCGCGGCGGCGGTGCTGGTGCTGGCCGCGGGGGTGTGGGCCGCGGCCCGCCAGGACGACCCGCCGCCGCTGACGAAGGCCCCGCCTCCCGCGAAGGCGCCGGCCGCGCCGCCGGTCGTGCTCCCCGAGGGTCGGTTCGAGGCGATCTACCTGGAGGCGCAGCTGCTGGCGGCCGAGTTGAAGCACGCCGCCCGGCCGAAGACGGCCGACGGGCTCCAGAACCACTACGAGCGGGTCAAGCTGCGGGCCGACGCGATCCGCCAGCTCGCCGAGCAGTCGCAGACCGAGCTCGACGCGCTCGGCGTCCGCGCGAAGGAAGCCGCCGCCGGTGCGAAGGGCGAACTCCTCGACGCCCGCGTGGCGCTCGAGTTCGTGCGGCGGACCTACGTCGGCATGCGCGACTACGAGCCGATTCACCACCACGACCTGCTGTTCGCCGAGACGCGGGTAATCCGCGCCCGCGAGCGGGTGGCGGCGCTGGAGAAGTCGGGGGCCGCGGCCGGGGCCGGCGTCGTGGTCCGCGGCGCCGACGGCACGGACATCTTCCCCGTCGGCCACAAGCGCGACCAGTTCGACGCCTTCGCCGCGGACGTGCTCGCCACCTGCCGCACGGAGGTGAAGGACGGCGCCCCGGCGGCGGAGTGGTGGGCGGCGGCGCGGAAGGCGGGTCACGTGCGGGTGCGGTACGCGGAGCCGCGGTCGTTCGCGGCCACGGCCGACCGGCCGCCGCTGACGGCCGAGGAGTTCCTGATCCCCGCGACCGCCGACCGCGACCCCGATGTGGTACTGACACGCCACGGCACGACGTACCGGGCGTTCGCCGGCTGGCGCGCGGAATGGGCGAAGGACTTGCGCGGGGCGCTGCGCGGGGAGCCGTGAGCCGGCCGGGGGCGTATCTCTAGCGGCATCCCCCGCGAGACCGCCCCATGCCCGACCCCCGCCCCCTCGCCTGGGCCGACCGCCTCGGCAAGCTCTACACCCCCGTCGTCGCCGACGTGCTCGACAAGCTCGGGTTCCGCAACCAGAGCTTTCACCCGCGGCTGCGCCCGCTGTGGCCGGAGGCGAAGGCGGCGGGCTTCGCGCTGACCGTGCAGACGTGCCCGGCGCGCGACATCGCCCCGGCGCACCCCTACGCCGGCGAGCTGGCCGCGGTCGATTCGCTCGCGGCCGGCGACGTGCTGGTGGTGAGCGAGTCGGCGTGCAGCTTCTGGGGCGAGCTGCTCTCGACCGCGGCGAAGTACCGCGGCTGTCGCGGCGTGGTGCTCGACGGCCCGACGCGCGACTCGCGGGCGATTCAGGCGATGGGCTTTCCGGTGTTCCACCACGGCTTCCACCCGGCCGACAGTTTGGGCCGCCTCGACGTGGTGGGCTACAACCTGCCGGTGGTGTGCGGCGGCGTGCTGATCCACCCCGGC
>DASPHQ010000603.1:0-5098 GCA_035629595.1 Urbifossiella sp.
GGCCGGACGACCCCGCCACCCGCGCCCTCTACGACGACGGCCGCCAGTGCGGCGGGTGCTCGTTCTACGCGGCGTTCGACTCCGACTGGGGGCTGTGCGCCCACGTCGGCTCCCGGCACCACCTCGAAACCGTGTTCGAGCACTTCACCTGCCCGGCCCACGTGAACGAAGGGTGGGGGCCGCACAGTTTCACGACCGACCCCGAGTTCCACTGCCGCTGTCACGGCGAGTCGCCCGACGCCGCCTGACCGGCAGCGACCAATACCTCTAGCCGAAGGATTCCGCACGATGAGCACCGACGCCGCCGTCCCGACCTACGACGACAAGAACATCCGGACCCTCAAGGACGCCGCCCACATCCGCCAGAACCCGGGGATGTACGTCGGCAACACCCAGTCCGCGGGGCTCCACCACCTCGTCTACGAGGTCGTCGCCAACTCCGTCGACGAGGCCCTCGTCGGCTACTGCAAGAGCATCAAGGTCGTCCTCCACAAGGACGGCTCCATCTCCGTCGCCGACGACGGCCGCGGCATCCCCATCGGCGTCAAGCCCGACACCGGCCGGTCGGCCCTCGAAGAAGCCCTCACCGTCGCCGGCACCAGCGGCAAGTTCGACAACGACGCCTACCGCGTGTCCGTCGGCCTGCACGGCATGGGGGCGAAGGCCGTCAACGCGCTGTCGGAGTGGACCGAGGTCGAGGTCCGTCGCGAGGGGCGCGTCTGGAAGATGGAGTTCGAGAAGGGGTACGCCACCAGCAAGCTGCAGGACCTGGGGCCGATCTCCGACGGCAAGACCGGCACCACCATCACCTTCAAGCCCGACCCCGACCCCGAGTTCTTCGGCGCCCTCACCTTCGACTACGACACCCTCGCCGAGCGGCTGCGCGAGATGGCGTACCTCAACAAGGGGCTCGCCATCGCCCTCAGCGACGAGCGCACCGGCAAGAGCGAGCTCTTCCAGTTCGAGGGCGGCATCGCCGAGTACGTCGTCGCCCTGAACGTCGGCGAGGTGGCGGTCCACAACGCCGTCTACATCCAGCGCGACGTGACGTACCAGGCCAACGACGGCAAGACGCTGTCGGTCGGCGTCGAGGTGGCGTTCCAGTACACGCAGGGCGAGGAGAAGATCGAGCGCTGCTTCACGAACGGCGCGTACAACCCGATGGGCGGCACACACCTGTCGGGCTTTCGCGCCGGCGTCACCCGCGCCGTGAACGCTTATGGCAAGAAGTCGAACGTGTTCAAAGACGGCATCGAGCTGAAGGGCGAGGACTTCCGCGAGGGGCTGACGGCCGTGGTCAGCCTGGCGCACCCGGACCCACTGTTCGAGTCGCAGACGAAGGTGAAGCTGAACAACCCCGAGGCCGAGGGGATCGTCTCGGGCGTCATCTACGAGTCGCTGACGGACTACCTGGAAAAACACCCGAAGGAGGCGACGCTGATCGCCAAGAAGATCATGCTCGCCGCCGAGGCGCGGATCGCCGCCCGCAAGGCCCGCGAGGCGCTGAAGGACCGCAAGAACCTCCTCTCGGGCGGCGGCCTCCCCGGCAAGCTGTTCGACTGTACCACCCGCGACCGCGAGAAGAGCGAGCTGTTCCTCGTCGAGGGCGACTCGGCCGGCGGCAGCGCCGAGGGCGGCCGCGACCGGATGTTCCAGGCCGTGCTGCCGCTGCGGGGCAAAGTGCTGAACGTCGAGAAGGCCCGGCTCGAGAAGCTGCTGAAGAACAACGAGATCGCGGCGCTGATCTCGGCCGTGGGCGTGGACATTTTGAACGTCGAGGACATCAGCAAGGTGCGGTACGGCAAAATCATCATCCTCACCGACGCCGACGTGGACGGGCAGCACATCCGCACGCTGCTGCTGACGTTCTTCTTCCGCCAGATGCGGAAGCTGGTGGAGGACGGGCACATCTACGTGTCTCGGCCGCCGCTGTACAAGGTGGTGCAGAAGAAGGAGACGCGGTTCGTGCAGACCCGCGAGGAGATGGCGAAGGAGCTGCTGTACCGCGGCACCAAGGACACCACGCTGGCGGTCACCGGCGACGGCCGGCCCGGCGCCACGACGCCGCGGACGGTGGGGAGCGACGACCTGGCGAAGCTGCTGCCGGTGCTGTCGGAAGCCGAGGCGGCGGTGGTGAGTTTGGAGCGCCGCGGGCACACGTTCGAGTCGTTCGTGGGTCGGTACAAGAACGGCCGGTTCCCCGGCTACCACGTCCGCCACGGGGCGGACGAGCACCTGTTCTACACGTCGGAGGAGGTGGCGGAGTTCCGCACCAGTTCGTCGGCGAAGTTGGGCCGCGAGCTGGTGCTCGCCGCCGACCTGGTCGCCCCGGTTGTCGCCGACGGCACGGCCGCCGTGCCGGTGGACGAGGCCGTCCGCTACACCCTGGACGAGTGGCACGAGGTGCGGGCGCTGAACCGGGCGGCGGCGCGGCTGGAGAAGGACTACGGGTTCGTGCCGGCGGACCTGGTGCCGCTGCCGCGGCTGGCCGGCCGCGACCCGGCGGTGCGGTTCGTGCTGGAGCGCGACGGCGGCCGGAAGGAGCTGCTCCACCTGCGGGAGCTGGTGGCGGAGGTGCGGCGGCTGGGGGAGAAGGGGATGGTGGTGACGCGGTTCAAGGGGCTGGGCGAGATGGACCCCGAGGAGCTGTGGGACACGACGCTGAACCCGAAGAACCGGACGATGCTGCAGGTGACGGTGAACGACGCCCAGCGGGCGGAGGAGCTGTTCCGGACGCTGATGGGTGAGGAGGTGGAGGGCCGCAAGGCGTTCATCATGGACCACAAGATCAACAACCCCGAGGACATCGACTACGGGGCGTGACCGCCGCCGCTCGCGGCTTCGCGCTGCCCAGCGCGAAGCCGCGAGCGGCGGAATCACTTCACCTCCAGCTCCTTCAGCAGTCGTGTGGCGAACGCCGGTCCGGTGCCCGTGTCCTCGTGCTTGAAGAACACGTAGCAGTCGTTCCACTTCTGCGCCGTCATCCGCTCCGCCCACGTCGCGAGCGCCGCGTCGTCGTACTCGGGGCGGCGCAGGCGCAGATAGCCCCAGTCAGCCGTCGCCACCACGGGCACCACGAGGTCGTCCGACTCGTCGGCGATGCACAGGGCGACGCCGTGCGCGCGGAGCAGGGCGTACACCTCGTCGTCGAACCAGCTGGCGTGGCGGAACTCGAACGCGACGCGGCGCCCGGCCGGCAGCAGACTCAAGAACGTCCGCAGGCGGTCGGCGTCCTTCTTGAAGTTCGGCGGCAGCCCGAACAGCACCGGCCCCAGCTTCGGCCCCAGCGTATCCAAAGCCGCGAAGAGTGCGGCGACCTCGGCGTCGGCGCTGCGGAGGCGGAGGATGTGCGTGATCCGCTGCGGCGCCTTGAACGCGAAGCGGAACCCGGCCGGCACCTGCCCCGCCCACGCGGCGAGGCCCGCGGCCTCCGGCGTCTTGTAGAACGTGTTGTTGATCTCGACCGCCCGGAACCGCCCGGCGTAGTAGCCGAGCATGTCCTTCGCCGCGGTCCTCGCGGGGTAGAACGACCCCTTCCACTTCGGGTACGAGAACCCGCTGGTGCCGACGTGGTTCATCGCACCAGTTCCAGCACCGCCCACAGCGACGGGTCGTCGGCGACCGGGAAGTCGGCGTTCACGGCGAGGAACTGGTCGCCCTTCTCGTGGTCGCGCACGGCGTAGTACACGCCGAGCCGCGGGTGCTGCTCGGGGTCGTAGCCGGCCAGCACGGCCGCGGGGAGGAACGCCTCCAACCGGTAGCCGCCCTTCACCCGCTCGCACCGGAACGGCACGTCGGCCGGGTTGCACAGCGGCGCGTCCTGCAACGCACGGTTGATCTTCGACTGCGCCACGGCCGGTTCCTCCTGGTCGGGTCCGCCGCCGGCCGGCAGCAGGTGGAACTGGTGGCAGGTGCGGCTCGCCCGGTGGCTGGTGCGGTCGCCGCGGGTGTCGAGCCAGAGGGTGAGCCCGTCCGACGCCCACGGCTTGCTCACGTCGCCGGCCGGCGCCTGCTGCTTGCCGGTCACCGTCGCCTGCACCGCGACGCCGAGCTCGTTCCACGCGAGGCGCACGTCGGCGTAGTCGGCGCGGCCGTCGAGCGCGGCGAAGGTGTCGAGGCGGGCGGCGTCCGGCAGGTCGACGAGGTGGTCGGCGTCGTCGCCGGTGGCGGGCACGTCCGCGACGTACGGGCACGGGTGGGCGACGCGGACGAGGAACCGGGCGGGGACGATCGGCGGCACGGGAGCCTCACGGGGTCGGGTCGTCGCTGACCGTGAGGCGGCCGGCGGGTCCGTCGAGGGTGATGGTGTAGCGGTTCAACACGTCGCGGCCGAGGATGACGTAGGGCACGTCGTCGATGGCGATGGCCGAGACGTTGACCGGCGGAAGCGTTCGGATCGCGACTCGGACGAGATACGTCAACCGGATCGCGGTAGCGCCGTCGTATCCCTTCACCAGTTCCTCCCCGTCGGGCCACAGTTCAAGTGCCCTGAGAAGCCCGGAGGGAAATACCGTCTGGTCGGCGCCGGTGTCGAGCAGCGCCGATAAGCCGGAAAGGAGGCTGCGGTTAGTGTGCGGGTCAATCACGTCGAGCAACACGGCCGGGGCCGGTGGTGTGTCGGCCGCGTATCTGAACCTGACGCTCGGCATCAGAGCATTTCCGGGGTGCCGATGGGTGTACCCGAAAGGTGAACGATCCGCGGCGGGCCGTCGGTGACCAACAGCACCGGGATCGGTAGATACCCGCACGTTTCGTACGCGGCCAGGGCTACGGCCGTCTTGTCCGTGCCGGAGGCGACGACCCGGCCGTGGTGGACCGCCACGTACTGCTCCGCGTGGGTCCGGAGCAGTTCCGGGAGCATGGCCCGAAACGCGGCTTTCTCACTCTCCCATATCGCGGTCTCGGCCTCCGTCATGGCCGGTGCCGACTCGATCATTGCGGTCGCCACGAGAATACTCCTCCATTCGGGCGGGTAACGGTTCAGTCGAGCGATCTCAGCCTCGTGCTAGTCCCCTACGGGGTGCGGCGCGGGCGCCGGCGGGTTCAGCAGGCTCCGCGCCAGCACCTCCTTCGCCTTGTCGAACTCCGGCTGCCACAG
>DASPHQ010000604.1:0-2042 GCA_035629595.1 Urbifossiella sp.
AGGAAGCGGCCGACATCCGCAACTACTTCGACCAACTCCTGGCCCGGTACGCGGCCGAAGGGAAGGACAGTTATTCGATCAGCTCGGCGCACCTCCGGCACGGCCGGGTGTGGGACACACTCACGAACCCGCGGATCGTGGCTGTCGTGTCCGACCTGTTGGGGTCGGGCGTGGTGGCGTGGGGGTCGCACTTCTTCTGCAAGATGCCGGGCGACGGCAAGGCCGTGAGCTGGCACCAGGACGCGAGCTACTGGCCGCTTACCCCGAGCAAGGCGGTGACGGTGTGGCTCGCTATCGACGACGCCGACCGCGGCAACGCCTGCATGCGCTTCATCTCCGGGACGCACGTTCTGGGTCACCTGACCGCGCAGCTGAGCGAGCAGGACGAGAGCAACGTGCTGAACCAGACGGTGCCGGGCGTCGAGAAGTACGGCGACCCGGTGTACGTGGAACTGAAGGCCGGCGAGGCGTCGCTGCACTCCGACCTGCTGCTGCACGGCTCGGAAATGAACACCTCGACGCGGCGCCGTTGCGGGCTGACGCTGCGCTACACCGCCTCCGGCGTGACGGCACACCTCGGCTGGGCGGACAAGGGCGTGGTCGTTGCGGGAGCGGCGCCGGCGCACTGGGCCAACCGCCCGCGGCCGACGGAGGAGTGAGCCGTTACCCTGCCAGCGCCGCCTTCGCCAGCCCGCGCTCGAGAATGCATCCCGTCTGGGTCACGGGTTCGCCGCGCCGGTAGCGTTCCAGCAGCGCCTTCGACCCGGCCGCGAGCCTCCGCCGCACCTCGCGGCGTGCCCCCTTCACCCGCGCGACGGACAAGTTGTCGTAGGCTGTCGTCTGGTGCCGCAGCCAGGCGATGACCGCCGCCTCGGCCCGCTGTTCGACCGGGATGCGCTTCGTGCGCGCGACCGTCCCGCTGCCGACGGGTGTGGCGTGCGCCGCGACTGCAATCGCGAGCCGCCCCCCAAGTTCGGCGTAGCACTCGGCGAAGCCCAGGTAGTCGCGCACGGCGGCGGTGAAGTCCTCGACGTACTCCGTCTGCGCCTTCTCCCGCCGCTTCGCAGCTCCCTCGCGCCTGCGGGCGTAGGCCGGGTCGGCCCGCTCGGCCTCCAGCTCGGCACGGACGGCCGCGATGGTCGCGGCCGGCGCCCAGACGCCGCGCGAGAAGACCTTGCGGCCGCGCTGCTCCTGCACCGTCCAACTCGGGCCGGCGGCCTTCACCCGGCGCGTCACGCCGGGGTCGCCCGGCGGCAGCAATTCCCACCCGTCGGGCACCGGCAGCACCTTCCCGTCCGCGGCGCGAACGGTGCGGTCGGTCGGGCCGGCGCGGGCGATCATGGTCTGGTCGGACATGCGGGGTAGGATCGGCCGGCGGCCGGCGTAATCTGAACCCGGCGTGGCCGCGGCGTGTCCGAACCGCGGAACCGACCGGAGAACGGGTGTGTCAGCCGGCATGATCGAACTCGACGGCAGCCGCGGCGAAGGGGGCGGGCAAATCCTCCGCAGCGCCCTCGCGCTCGCGGCCCTGACCGGCCGATCGTTCAAGCTCGTCAACGTCCGTGCGAACCGGCCCAAGCCCGGGTTGCAGCCGCAACACCTGATGTGCGTGAGGGCCGCGGGGGCGATCTGCGGCGCGGTCTACAAGGGCGCGTCGGTCGGCTCCGCGGTGCTGGTCTTCGAGCCGGGGCCGGTGAAGGCGGGAACCTACACGTTCGCCATCGGTACGGCCGGGGCGACGGCGCTCGTGCTGCACACGGTCGCGCTGCCGCTCGCGCTGCGGGGCGCGGCGGCGAGCACGGTCACGGTCACGGGCGGGACGCACAACACGCACGCCCCGTGCTACCACTTCAACGCGATTACCTGGGGCGGCTACCTCAAGCGGCTCGGCATCGACATCGACCAGGAGATGATCCGCCCCGGCTTCTACCCGCGCGGCGGCGGGGAAATCCGCGCCGTCATACACCCGTGTGCCCGCGTCAACGGCCTGACCCTCACGGCGAACACGGAATTGACCACCGCCGGCGGGTTCAGCGGGGTCG
>DASPHQ010000605.1:0-2963 GCA_035629595.1 Urbifossiella sp.
GCGGCCCAGCGGACGGCCGCCCCGTCGGCCTCGTCCGCGGTCCGGGCCATCCTGTCGGCCGACCCGAACCTCTCGGCAGACGCGGTGATCGCGCGGGCCAAGGCAAAGGGTGTTACGGCCCCGGACGCGAGCATCCGGAACGCGGTCCACAACGTCCGGAGCGAGCTGAAGAGAGCCGCGGCGAAGCCCGCGACGGCCGCTGCTGGCCCTCCACCTGCCCCCGCGGCCAGCACCGCGACCCCGCTGCCCGGGGCGGATGTGGCCGGCGTCCTGGCGAACGTGGCCCAGGTCCACGCCGCTGTGGCCGCGTGCGGCGGTGTCGAGCAAGCACGACAGGTCGCTGAGTCGGTTCGGGCGTGCGGCGGGGCGGAGGCGTTCGGGAAGTACCTGGACCTGGTCGCCGGAATCCGAGCCCCCGGCACAGGGGCGTAACCGTCGAAGGGCGGGAAGGATCTCCGCTACATCACGCTGAAGGCGGTGACTTTGGGGTAAGCATCGCTGCCGCCCTCGGGTCGCCGCCCGGTCGCGCGCAAGTGCACCTCAAGGTTGTACCGGGCCGGGCCCTGGGTCACTGCCGTCGTCAATGTGACCAACGCCGGCCCGCACGGGCGCCCTACCGAGCATCGACAGTGGGAGTAGATTCTCCGATCGTGTATCGCATCCGCAGCACCCGCGCGGCCTCAGCCACGGCCCGCAGCTTCGCCTCGGCGACGGCGGCCGACGCCATCGGGCTGTCCGCGAACGTCGCGAACCCGCAGTCCGGGTTCAGCAGCACGCGGTCCGGCCCGAACCGGCGCACCGCCGCGTCCGCCTTCGCAAGCACGTCCCCGACCGACTCCACGCGGTCGAGCTTCTGGTTCACCACCCCGACCCCGATTCGGCTGTCGGCGGGCAAGTCGGCCAGCGGGTCGAGTTCGCCGGCCCGCGGGGTCGCGAGTTCCAGGACGTACGTGCCGACGGAGAGCGAGGCCAGGAGCGGCACCAGCGGGGTGTACGGGCCGCTCAGGGCGACCGCCTCGTCCCGCGACCAGTTGCCGCGACACACGTGGATTGCCGTCCGCTCCCGGGGCAACCCGGCCAGCACGCCGCGGAGCAGGTCGCCGGCGAAGCGGAGCTCCTCGGCCGGCTCGCGGCGCGTGCCAAGCGCCCCGCACATGAACCGCCGGTCGCCCGCCGCCCGGTCGAAGACCACCTCCGTGAGCACCGGCTCGTCGAACTGGACGATCGCCGCCCCGCCGGCGATCAGTCGTTCCGCTTCCTCCCTCAAGACCCGCACCACGTCTGCGGCGAGCGCCTCGCGGTCCGGGTACGCCTTGTCGGTCACGCAGTCCAGCCACATCGTTCGCGTCAGCAGGTACGGGCCGGGGAGCGCGACCTTGACCGGGCGGGTCGTGACCGTTCGGGCGAACGCGAGTTCGTGCCCGGCCAGCGGCCGGGACCGGCCGAGCCGCCCCAACACCGCGGGGTGCCGGAACTGCTCCGCGGGTACGTCGAGCGCCTTCAACTCGTCGGCGAACGCCGCGGGGTCGGCGACGTACGGGAGCAGGTCGGTGACCGGGATCAGCTGGCAGTTGTCGAGCCGCGCGGCGACGAAGCTGGCGTAGCTGTCCCGCCGCTGCTCGCCATCGGTCACCACGTCTACACCCGCTCGCTCTTGGGCCGCGACCGCCAGCCGCACCGCGTCGTCGGCGTACCGCTCGAACTCGTCCTCGGACAGCCGGCCCGACAGCCTCTCGTGCAGCGCCCGGAGGAGCCACGCGGGCCGCGGCCAACTGCCGACACCCATCACCGACAGCGGTGGGACTGTCGCTCCACCGACTGGCGCGTGTATCGGCTTCGCGGCTTCTGTGACGGGGACCGTCGGGAGCGGTGAACGGCCCGCCCCGGCCTTCTCGACGTGGTAGCAGCGGGTGGCACCGTCGCGGGTCACACCGAGGAGCCGGTTGCCGGTCAGTCTGGCCCACGCGGGCAGGTCCTCCTCGACCGACGGCTCGCGGGATCGCACCTCCAGCACCTGGCCGGGGAGGAGCGGGTCGATGTGCCGGCGGATCAGCAGGAGCAGGCCGTTGCCGCAGTCGAGGTCGCCGCCGTCGAAGCTGGCGGCCGGGACCGGGGCGGTGGGGTCCGTCATCGGGACGTGCTCGGTCGGCGCGGGTCAGTACGAAACGCTCGGGCAGCCGTCGGCCATGAACTCGACCAACTTCGCCCCGCCGACGATCACCGCGCCGGGCACGAGAGCCCTCTCGTCCAGCTTGCGCCGCTTGAAGCAGGGGGAGCAGACGTAGATGGTGCCGCCGGCGGCCGCGAAGTTGGCCATCAGGTCCTTCAGCGGGGAGAACCCCTCCTCCGCGACGTCGTCGGCGTACCCGCGGACCGCGAGACGGACCCCCTCGGTGCTCAGGAACACGACCGTCGTCTGGTCGGAAGCGACGGCCGCGTTCGCCACCACGAACGCGACGGTGGCCTTGTCCGGGTTCTCCTTCGCGACGGTCAGGCTAACGCAAAACTTGCCGGGCATGGGTCACAGTCCTTTTCTTCGGATCCAGTAGACGGGGTGCTTCGTCGCCGCGAGCGTGTGCCCGCACAGGCGGCACCAGGCGGGCAGGTCCTCCGGGGCCGCCGGGTCGGTGGCCGTGACCCGGATGACGTCGCCGGCCCGCAGGTTCCCCATCCGCACGCGCAACGCCATCACCAACTCGCCGCACCCCATGTCGCCGGCGTTCCACTCGTCGGCCACCGGGATTGGATCGGCCTGGCCGTCGGTCCCTTCGCATTCGGACTGCATCGTCATGGCGCCCGGAGCGACTCGACGAGCGTCCGGAAGCCGTCGGGGCTGCCGGCGACCCACCGGCGCGCGCCCTCCAGGCGCAGGATCTCGGCGGTCCCCTCGTCTTTGCCGTCCATCGCCAGCATCAACTGCGTGAAGCGATCCGCCCGGGCCTTGTCGAAGTCCTTGGCCGCCG
>DASPHQ010000606.1:0-4945 GCA_035629595.1 Urbifossiella sp.
CAGCCGCGTACTTGTCGCGGAGCTCCGCCGCGGTCATCCTCTCCAGCGCCGCCAGCTCTTTCGCTAACGTCGGCGGCTTCTCGCTCGTCGCGGGCATGCGGGCCTCCTCTCGGGCGTCTCGGGGTCGTTAACCGGCGTGCATAGTAACGCTCGCTTCGAACACACGATCAAGCTGATTCGCCTCGTTTTTCCTGCGAATTCCTGGTGCCGGCCGGGGGCAGGAAGGCGGCCGGGTGGAGGTGGCGGAGGAGGCCGGCGGCGAGGAGGGCGGCGACGGCCGCGGCCCGCTCGGCGGGCGTCATCTCGGACGGGCGGAGTGGAGCGAGGTGGTCGGTCATAGGGTGCCCCTGGCAGGGCCGGCCAAGGCGGCCGTCCCTACCAGGGAACTACCCCGAGCGAGGGAGAAGTGTCGGAGGATCGGTGGGTAACGCGGTGGGTACGTTAAACACTACTCCGTTAGAAGTGGTGATCGCTGGGCGCGGCAGTACTGGCAGTCGGTCCTCGCGACCGGCAGGAGGAGTTGCTGGAGCGCCCGGCGGATCCCGGGCACCGTCGGCGGCCGGTCGGGATCCCCTTTTTTCCCGCGCCACCCGGGTCGGGTGACTCGGCCGGGCGGCGGTCGGCTTCCAGGAGGAGGAAGCCGTAGGCCAGCAGCACCATGGTCGCGTGGTGGTGGAACCCCCGCCAACTCCGCCCCTCGAAGTGGTCGAGTCCCAGTTCCTCCTTCATCTGCTGGTGCCCCTGCTCGACTCGCCACCTCTGCTTCCACAGGCGGACCGCCCGCACCCGGCTCGTCCCCGCCGGGAGGTTCGACAGCGCGTACTTGAGCACCCCGCCCGGCTGCTCCTCGACCAGCAGCCAGACCGGCTCGGGCGGGGCCACCACCCCGCGGTGCCAGTCGGCCCCCGGCCACACCCGGACCCAGGCGAACCGGGCCGCCAGCTTCCCCTTCGTCCCCTCCCGCCACGTCACCCGCCGCCGCCGCAGTTGCGCGCCCAACTCGCTCACCGCGACCGGCCGGGGGGCGTCCGTCGCCAGCACCAGCCGCCGCCGGCCCGGGGCCGGCCGGACCCACCGGGGCTCCTCGGGGAAGACGACGGTGTTGGGCATCACCCCGACCGCGTACCGCAGACCGCGGGCTGCCAACCCGTCCCGGAACTCGCCCGAGCACCCGTACCCGGCGTCGGCGACCACCGCCCCGCCGGCCAGGCCCTCGGCCCGGACCCGGTCGAGCAGGTCCAGCGCGACCTCCCCCTTGACCCGCGCCGCGCGGAACTCCTCGGGGACGCCGGCCGCGTCCATCCGCCCGGCATCCCCGGTCCAGCTCTCGGGCAGGTGGAGTTGCAGGGCCGCCGGGAAGTGGCCGCGCGGGCTCGTGTAGTGGAGGGTGACGGCGACCTGGCAGTTGGCCCGCTTGCCGAGAGCCCCGCAGTACTGGTGCGACACCCCGACCGAGTGCCGGCCCCGCTTGGGGAGGCCGGTGTCGTCGACGACGAACACCCCGTCGGGCGACGCGAAGTGCTCGGCCATGAGCCGGCGGTAGCGGGCGAGCACCCGCCGGTCGTCCCACGGGCTCTGGCTGACGAACTGCTGCAGCGCCTGCTCGGGGTCGTTGCTGGTCAGGCCGGGCGGGAGGGTGACGCGGCGGGACAGGGGCTCGACGCTCTTCCGCTCGCCGTCGAGGAGCAACCCCTGGAGGTAGACGCCGGCCCACCGGGCGGGCTTCGACTGCGGGAAGTCCGGCGCGAACCGTGCGGCGTAGTCGCGGAGGCGGTCGAGGACGGCCGGGTCGAGGGTGGGGGTGAAGGTCTTCATCGCCCGTTAGAGGGCCGGAACCCGCCCGCCGCCGCACCCTTCTAACGGAGTAGTGTTAACTGGTGGGCGCCACGGAGTCGGCTCGGAAAAACGTCTCTGAGGTAGGAGGCGGCCGTAGTTCACTGGCCCCTCGCGGCGGATAATACCGTCGAGGGAGGCGACGGGAACGGCGATTCTCCGGACACGGGGGGCGCCTGCCCCCGTAGGAGGTGTCGGGGTGCGATGCTGAGCCACCGCCCCCGGACCGGCAGTCCGGCATCCGTGGGCAGACCGCCGCACGGCGCGCGGGACGCGGGTCAGCGGAACGACGGGTTGGCGAGGAACGACACGACCTCCTCGCCGTAGTAGTCGAGGGTCGGCTCCTGGTACGGGCTGGTGAGGGCGCCCGCCCGGGCCACGAGGTCGCGGTACGTGCCGGGGAATCGGCCGCCGTCCCAAAGCTCGAGGAGGGAGTGGGTGAACAGACCGTGCCGGCCGACTTCCAGCGACTCCTGGTCGGCCCGGCAGGCGGCGATCCGCAGGACCGCCGCCTGCGTCCTGGCGACAGCCGCGACCGAGTCCAGCCCCTTCGTCGCCGCGATCAGCTCGGACTCCTGGACGGCGTTGGCCTGGGCGTGCTCGTCGGTCGGCAGGGCGCGGACCCGCGGCGTGGCCGAGCCGCCGACCGAACGGGCCACGAGCTTCGCCACCGCGTCCTTGCCAGGCGCCAGCGCCTTCGCCGACCGCGCCGCCGTCTGCCCGCGAGCCCGCGCGGTCTTGCTCGTGCCGCTGTGGCAGCTGTCGAGGAGGATGAGAACCTTCACCCCGGGCTTGAAGTCCGCCCACCTGGTCACGATCTCGTCGTCGACCAGCATCCGGTCGTACAGGCAGAACGCCTGGTCGTAGCCCCGCGGGGCATGGTTGTTGTTGAAGTCTTTCACCAGGGCGCCGTGGCCGGCGAACGTTACTAAGAACAGATCGCCGGCCCGGAGCCGGGCGGCGGCGGCGGCGAACTCGGCCAGGACAGCGCGGGTAGTGGCGCGCTCGCCGACCAGGAGCTTCGCCTCGAACAGAGCCAGGCGGGCGGTGTCGTGAAGGGCCAGGGCGTCGGCCTCGGCCGCCTCCAGGCTCGGGACGCCGGGGTACTTGGCCGGGTCGAGCCGGTTCACCCCGATGTGCAGCGACATCCGCTGCCCGGTCGGGGCGGTGAGCCCGACGCCCGGCGGGGTCAGGGTGGCGAACGGCCGCAGGGCCGGCTCGGCCTCCCACCGGCTGAGTCGGCGGGAGACCTCGTCGGCCGGCCCCTGGGCGGCCGACGGCGGCAGGAGGCAGGCGGCCACGGCCGCACAGGCGGCCACGAGCGCGGCGGGGCGCGGCATGGGGGCAACTCCGGGTGTGGGCGGGGCGGGGGCGAAGCCCGGGGACGGCCGTCCCCGGGCTCTCCGCCGGTCTAGTGGGCGAACGGGCGGGCGGTGGCGAGGTCCTCGACGATCGCCCCGAACTGGAACAGCTTCGGGTGCTGGTTCGGGTCGCCGACCAGCCGCGACGCCCGGTCGATCAGCTCCCGGTAGGTGCCGGTGAACTGCCCGTCGCCCACCGTCTGGAGCAGGCCGTTGGTGAACAGCCCGTGCTGGCCGCGCTCGCCCGACGTCTCCTCGTCGTCGCACCCGGCCAGGAGGAGGCCGGACGCCCGGATGGTGGCGCCCGACGCGGCGGAGGTCGGCGCCGCCCGCCACGTCGGGGCGTTCGCCGCCAACTGCAGCATCTCGGCCCGCTCCTGCTCGACCCCCAGGATGGTGCGGACGCGGAAGTCGCCCGCCACCGCCCCGCCGGCGAGGGCCCGCGCCCCCGGGCTGGTGGTCAGCGGGTTGAGCCCCCGGGCCAGCGCGCGGACGCTGGTGCCGCTGTGGCAGCTGTCGGCGACCACGTAGATCTTCACCCCCTCGCGGAAGGCCGTCCACTGCTGGGCCAACTCGTCGTCGATCACCATCCGGTCGTGCAGGCACCACGTCTGGTCCTTGCCGCCCCGCTCGTCGCCGTTCTCGTCGCGGACCGTGCTCCCGTGCCCGGCGTACGTGATGATCAGGACATCGCCGCTCTGGAGGCGAGAGGCGGCCTCGCGGATCGAGGCGAACAGGTTCGCCGAGGTCGCCTCGCGGTTCTCGAAGATCTTCGCCTGGAACCCGAGCTTCTCGGCCAGCGCCTTCATCGATCGGGCGTCGTTGACGCACGCCCCGAGGCGGCACTCGCTGCCGTACGCCGCCGGGTCCACGAAGTTTACGCCGAAGCTGTACGCCAGCTTCGTCCGGGCGGTGCCGAACTGGGAGGGGCCGACCACCGGGCCGGCGACGGGGCCGGGGTTTGTCGGGGCGGGGATGCCCTGCGTGAAGGGGGACAGCGTCTGGTCGGACTGCCACCGGGCGAGACGCCGGCGTACCTCTTCCGAGTTGCCGCCTGCGTCTTGGGCGCGGCCGGCGGGGAGGATCAGCGGGATCAGGCAGGCGGCGCCGACGAGGCCGACCGCGACGCGTGGGTAAGACGGCATGGTAACACGACCTCCGCCGGACGGCCCTGGCACGCCGGTTGTGAGTAGGATTCGGACCCTCACCCGACGTTAGGCCGTGCCGCGGGGCGGTACAACTTGACCTCCCGGTTTCCCCATGCATCCTGCATTACCACGGCCGCACAACCGGACGCGGCGGAGCGGCCGGGCGGTTATTCCCCTGAGCTCGCCCGACCCCCGCGGCCGATCCGTGTTTAAGCGGCGCCCGCCGGACCGGCCCGGCTCTACCCCCCAGGTGACGTGATGACGTTCCCCCTGCCCGGCCGTGCCGCCGTCCTCGGGCTGTTCGTGGCGGTCGGCCAGGCCGCCCCGGCCGGTGCGAACGACTGGTTACGCAACCACTGCTCGCCAAAGGGGTGTACGGACACTCAGCGGGTGGTCATCCCCGGGCAGCAGGTGGAGGTGGTGCGCGAGACGCCGCGGGTGATCGTGAGGGAGGTGGCCCCGGCTCGCGAGATGGTCAGCCGGTCGGTCCACCACCGGGCGGCTGAGGTGGGGGTGGTGCCGATCAACACGGTGTACATGCCGCTTACCATGCCGGTCTTCCCCGCGATGCCGGCGATGGCCGCCCCGGCGACGCGGGAGGTG
>DASPHQ010000607.1:0-4099 GCA_035629595.1 Urbifossiella sp.
TTCGCCCTTGCCGAGGAGTTTTTCCTTCAGCAGCTCGCGGTGCTCCAGGTCGGGGAGGAGTTCGGTGATCTTGGCCTGGATCTTGGCGAGGTCGTCGCGCCACGTCTCGGGCTTGACGTACTTGGCGATGAGGTACTCGGAGACGTACCGCGGCAGGTGGTGGAACGCGGCCTGCTGGGCGAGCGACTTCACGACCGCCTTGTCGCCGAGGAGGCCGTGCGCCTTGCGGTCGAGGTCGGTGAGCGGGTGGTCGTCGTACAGCGACATTGCGGGCCTCGGGGGTCAGCCGAACACGTCGTCGAGCAGGGCGTTTTCGCGGATGTCGGTCGGCGGCGGCGGCGTAGGTTTTTCCAGCGGCTCGCCGAAGGGGGCGATCAGCGCCTCGGCCGCGGCGCGGACGGCGGCGCGCTTCGCCTCGGCCATCCGCGCGAACTCGGGGCCGAGCGCCGCGGCCTTCGTCGGGTCGAGCTTGTCGGTGAGGTTCGCGTAGCGGCGGCGGATCAGGTCGGCGTCGAGCGGCGCGCCGGCAGGAATCTCAAGCACGGTCCGCGGATCTTCAGAAGGCGCCGAAAGCCCAGCCGTTGCAACGGCTGGGCTTCGCCCCGCGGCCACCGGGGGCGCGGGCGGAGTGGTTGCGATGCCCAGCGCCGCGGCAATCCGCGCCAGCGCCTCGCGCTCCTTGGCGTTCGGCGCCCCGGACGCCGCGGCCACCTGCTCGGCGAACGTCAGCAGCGCCCGCCACTCCGCCGCCGGCAGCGCGGCACGGACGGCGTGCAGTGCATCGCCCTCGGTCGGCACCGCCTTCTCGGTCTGCTCCAGCAGCGGGTCGATGTTCCGCGCCAGGGCGGCGTCGTGGCCGAACGAGCGGTCGAGGTACGCGCGCACGGCCTTCCGCTCGGCCGCGGCGATGCGGCCGTCGAGCTTCGCCACCATCAGCCCGAACCCGACCGCGGCGCGGAGGCGCGTCATCGTGTCGGATTCCACGGGCTTCGGCGCGGCTGCGGCGGGCGTCGCGGCGAGCGCGGCGCGGAACAGGTCGCCGGTCGGCGCGGGCACCGGCGGCGGCACCGGCTGCACAGGCACCGGCGGCGCCGGCGAAGGTGGGGCCGACGGCACGACCACGACCGGGAACGGCCGGGCGATCACGTCGGCGAGTTGCTTCGACTGATCGGCGCGCTGCAGCAACGCCAGGAACGACACCGGCCGGGCCAGCGCGAACAGGTCGAACGCCGTCGTCAGCGCCTGCTCGACCGCGGCGAGTTCGCGGCCGCGCTCGGCGGCGCGGGCGGCGTCGGCGGCGCGAAGCTCCTCCGCCCGGCGGCGGAACTCGACGCCCTCGGGGCAGCCGCCGGCGTCGAACCGGGCGCGGGCGTCGGCCTGGACCGCCACCAGCGCCTTCATCAGTGCCGCGGCGCGGGCCTGACCCACGTCGGGGATGTCGTGGAACTTCAGGTTCAGCAGGTCGGCGACGAACGGCCCGGCGGCGGTCTTCACCTTCTCGACGGTCGCCGGGCCGATGCCGGGGTGGTCGCCGAGTCGGTCGGTCGGGATCGTTCGCAGGTGGCGGCGGAAGCACTCGTCGCGGAGGCGGGCGAGTTCGGCGTCGGCCCGGCTTGACTCGGCCAGGACGGCCGCGTGACGGGCGCGGAGGGCGGCGAGGTGGGCGACCACCCGCCCGCGCCAGCGGGCCGCGGGCGTGGCACGGTAGGCGGCGTAGGCCGCGGCCAGCGCCGCGGCGACGACGGCGAGCGGAATCCACACGTAGAGCATTCGGACGACCGGCCCCGGGGTACGGGAAGTGTACGGTGATTCGCCGCCGCCCGACACTCCTTCGGGCCTCACGCCTCGGGCGCGGCCGGCACCCGGCGGTACAGTTCCGTCGCGCCGCGGACGCGGTCCGCGGCGCCGGGCCAGAACTGCTCCGTGCGGAACCGCCACTGCCAGTTCCCCTCCGCCACCCCCGGCTTGTTCATCCGCGCCTCGCCGCCCAGGCCGAGCACGTCCTGTAGAGGCGCCACCGCGATCTCGGCCACCGAGCCCCACGCCAGCCGGAGCAGCTCCCACGCCGGGTCCTTCACCTCGTGCCCCACGTACGCCGACAGGTAGCCCTTGCTCCGGGCGTCGAGCGTCGCCCACCAGCCGGCGGCGGTGTCGTTGTCGTGCGTGCCGGTGTAGCAGGCGCAGCGGCGGTCGGCGAAGTTGTGCGGCCAGTACGGGTTGTCCGGCGTGTCGAGCGCGAACTGAATCACCTTCATCCCCGGCAGCGCCACGCCCTCCCGCAGCGCGTCCACGTCGGGCGTAATGACGCCGAGGTCTTCCGCGATGAACGGCAGGCCGCCGAGGTCGGTGCGGAGGCGCTCGAAGAACGCGGCGCCGGGGCCGTCCACCCACTTGCCGCGGATCGCCGTCGTCTCGCTCGCCGGGATGTGCCACGCCTGGCGGAAGCCGCGGAAGTGGTCGAGCCGCACCAGGTCCACGCGGGCCAGGTCGCGGCGGACGCGGTTCGCCCACCACGTGTAGCCGGTCGCGGCCATCCGCTCCCAGTCGTAGATCGGGTTCCCCCAGTGCTGGCCGTCGGCGGCGAAGTAGTCTGGCGGCACCCCGGCCACGACCGTCGGCCGGCGGTCCGGGTCGAGGAGGAACTGGTCCGGGTTGCACCACACGTCGGCCGAGTCGAGCGATACGAAAATCGGGGCGTCGCCGATCACCCGCACGCCGCGGTCGGCCGCGAACGACCGCAGCGCGGCCCACTGGCGGTCGAACAGGAACTGCCCGAAGCGGTGCATCTGTACCTCGCCGGCGTACTCCTTCTCGACCGCGGCCACCGCCGACGGCACCCGTCGGAGGAGGTCGGCCGGCCAGTCCGGGAGGCTGGCCCCCTTCAGCCCCTCGCGGACGGCCATGAACAGGGCGTAGCCGTCGAGCCAGCTAGCCTCGCGGGCGCAGTACGCCTCGAAGTCGGACTTCAGCCGGGTGGCGCCGCCGCGGTACGCGTCCCACGCCGCCCGCAGCAGCGCCTTCTTGAACGGCGTCACGTTCGCGTACTCGACGCGGTCGTTGCGGAAGAACTTGCCGTCCCACAGCGCCGGCTTGACGAGCCCGTCGCTCTCCAGCAACTCGGGCGACAGGAGGTTGATGTTGCCGGCGAAGGCGGAGAACGACTGGTACGGCGAGTCGCCGGCGCCGGTGGGGCCGAGGGGGAGAATTTGCCACCAGCTCTGGCGCATGACGGCGAGCGTCTCGACCCACCGGTACGCGGTCGGGCCGAGGTCGCCGATGCCGAACAGGCCGGGGAGGCTGGTCGGGTGGAGGAGGACGCCGGACGACCGGGGGGGCAGGAGCGGCGTCATCGTGCGGGAGTCCCAATGGGGCTGGACGGGCGGCGGCCGATCGGGCTACGGATAGGGACAGACCGCCAACCCGGGAAGCACCCGCCGTGCCGCCCTCCGACCCGCCCCCGTCGCCCGACCCGCAACCGCTCGTCGAGGGCGTCGATTACACCGTCGAGCGCGGGCGGTGGGTGTTCACCGCCGCGTACCTGCGGCGCCGCGGGTACTGCTGCGGGAGCGGCTGCCGGCACTGCCCGTACGGGGATGCACCGCCGCGAGCAGCGGACACTACTCCACCCGGGCGAACACCGCCTTGAGGTAGCGCCCCTCGGGGACGCTCAGCAGGAACGGGTGGTCCGGTCCCGCCCCCGTCACCTTGAACACCTGCAACTGCCGCCCCGCCTGCCACGCCGCCCGGCGGACCGACTCCAGGAAGTCGCTCTCGCTCACCAGGCCGGTACACGAGCACGTCAGGAACACGCCGCCGGGTGCGACCGCGTGCAGCGCCAGGCGGTTCATGTCGCAGTACTTCTTGAGCGCCAGGTCCACCGTCTCGCGGTCGCGGGTTAGCTTCGCCGGGTCGAGCACCACCACGTCGAACCGCTCGCCGTTCGGCAGCACGTCCCGCAGCCACGCGAACAGGTCCGCCTGGATGAACCGCACCTCCGCTTTGTTCAGCTTGGCGTTCTGCTTCGCCAGCTCGATCACGGTCTCGTCCAGATCGACGCCGATCACTTCGCCCGCCCCGCCGAGCGCCTTGGCGTACACCG
>DASPHQ010000608.1:0-12082 GCA_035629595.1 Urbifossiella sp.
GTAGCTCACGCGGGCTGAAGCCCGCGGCTACCAGCCCCGAGCCGCGGTCAGTGTACGTGGCGGAGGCGATTTCCGACTTTTTCGCGCCGCGGGGCTTGAACCTCACGCTACGTCAGGCGGTAACATCCCTCCGTCGGTGACCCCGCGGAGGGCGTGCGATGCCGGGGACGGAGCAGGTGTGGAAGGTCGGCGAGCTGGCGGCCCGGACCGGACTCACGGTGCGGACCCTTCACCACTACGACGCCATCGGGCTGTTGCGGCCGAGCGGTCGGACCGGGTCGGACCACGGGTCCGGGCACCGCCTGTACACCGCCGCGGACGTGGCCCGGCTTCAGCAAATCCTGTCGCTGAAGGCGCTCGGGTTCAGCCTCGACGACGTGACCGCGCAGCTGGCCGGCGCCGGCCACGACCCGCGGCGGGTGGTGCGCCGGCACCTCGAACAGGTTCGGGCGAAGGCCGCCGAGTACGCCCGCCTCGCCGCCCGTCTTTCGACCCTCGCCGACGCCCTCGACCGGGCCGAGGCGGTGACCGCCGACGAGTTCCTCAACGCCATCACGGAGATGACCATGATCGAGAAGTACTACACGCCGGAGCAGTTGGAGCAGATCCAGGCCCGCGGCGAAGCGGTGGGTCAGGCACGCATCGAAGAAGTGCAGAACGAGTGGCCGCGGCTGATGGCCGAGGTGCAGGCCGCATACGACTCCGGGATGGCGCCGACGGACCCGAAGGCGCAGGAACTGGCGCGGCGGTGGTTCGGCCTGGTCGCGGAGTTCACCGGCGGCGACCCCGGCATCTTCAAGTCGCTGAAGACGATGTACCAGACCGAGGACCGCGTCGCCGGGATGGACGTGGCGGGGATGCGGCCGATGACGGAGTTCATGGCGAAGGCCGCCGCGGCGGCGGGGATCGAGATGCCCGGGTAGCCGCCCGCGGTCAGGTGCCGTGGATCGCGGCGGCGATGATGACGGCGATGCCGAGGATGACCGCCCCGACGATGACGCCGACGGCGGTGTTCTGGTCCTCCTCGATCTCCTTCCGCAGGGAGAACGGGACGACCTTGGAGATGACGAAGAAGGCGGCGGCGAAGAACGCCAGGCCGACGCCGACGGCGACGACCATGGTGACGAGCTGGCCGGCGAGCTTGTTCCAGTCCATCACTTCCCCCCGCGGTACCCCGAGATCCAGACCGACCGGTGGCCGCCGGACGCGTGGCGGGCGGTGGACTGCTGGGCCGTCTCCCGGGCGTAGCCCCCGAGCTCCCACCCCAGGAACGACGCCGTCGTGTACAGCCCGAGCAGGCTCGTGCCGAGCAGCAGGTAGAGCCGGGCGAGCATGCGGCCTCCGCGGCGGGGGTCGGGGCGATTGTAGCGGGTGGTGATGGGCAGGGGGAAGTGAATTCGCGCGGTGGGTGAGATGCGGCGAAGCCCACCCGTTGCAGCGGGTGGGCTTTTCGGCGGTGAGCCCTACTTCAGCCGCTCGCGCAGCTCGGCGAGCTTCGCCCGCAGGGCGGCGTCGGCGGCCGGCAGCGCGGCGGCGGTGGCGTCCAGGTCGGCGGCGGCGCCGGCCCGCACCGCCCGCAGCCGCACCCCTTCGGGCGAGTCGGCCGGCACCACCCCGTCGGCGTCGGTCAGCGCGGGAACGAGGCCGTCGCGCACCAGCACCTCGAAGTGACCGCCGAGTTCCGCCACGCGGTCCTCGTCGTTCGCCTCGGCGGCCCGGCGGACCTCCAGCCCGACGGCGCGGGCCGTCTGCTGGCACGCCTCGGCCCGGGTCACCGGCTGGTCCGCGGCCGCGAGGCGGACGCCGCTGCCGACCAGGTCCGTCAGCAGGGCGCGGTTGGCCCGGTGGAGGCGGAGCTTGTCGGCGGCGCTCGTGGACCCCTGCGCGCCGGCCCAGGCGGCCAGCGACGCGAGAACGACGGCGGTGAGGGCGGTGCGGGTCATGGTCAGGCGCCTTGCTGGGCGGCGAGCGCCCGGAGCTTGGTCTGGCCGTCCCGGGCCGTGTCGGCGATCGACCGCAGCGCCGGTTGCGCGTGCGGCGGCGAGTCCGTCGCGGCCTGCTCGGCGGCGCGGCCGGCCTCGGCCAGCCGGTCGGTCAGGCGGGCCAGCAGCGCCCGCCGCTGGTCCGGCGTCAGGGCGTTCGGCGGCACCCGGCCGGCCTGCTCGACGACGCCGTCCGACGCCGTGCGGAACCACTCGGCGACCAGGCGCATGTCGTCGGCGCCGGCCACGAGCGCCAGCCCGCGGCTTTCCGACGCCAGCTCCTCGGCCAGACCCGCGAGGACATCGAGGCGGTCGTTCGGGGTGCGGGCCTTCGCCAGCGCCACGTTACGCTGCACCACCTTCTCCAGCAGCGCGTCCCGCGGGGCCGGCGGCTTCACCACCGCCACCGGCTTGACGGTCTTCGTCGCACTCCAGACGCCGACGCCGACCAGCAGCGCCGCGGCGAGGCCGGCCAGCGCCTTCACGGACGGCCGCGGCAGGTTCCAGCCGCGGCTCGGCGTCGTGGTCACCTTCGGGAAGACGAGCGCCTCGGCGGCGAGGTCTTCGAGGAAGGTGGTCTTCTTGCCGGCGGGGGCCGGCGGCACCGGCAGCGCGGCGACGAGCGCTTCGAGGCGGGCGGCCTGCTTCCAGTACGCGGTGCAGTCGGGGCACGCGGCGACGTGGGCGCGGAAGGCGTCCGGCAGCTGCCGGGGGTCCGGCAGGGCGAGGATTCGGGCCTGAACCGACTGGCACGTCATGGCATCACCACGGGCGTTGATCTATTCGCCGGCCGCCGCCCCCGGGGGGAGCAGCTCGGGGGCGAGCACCTTCATCAGCTTCTGGCGGGCCTTGAACACCCGCCACCGGGCCGTCTCCTCGGTCGTCCCCAGCACCTTCGCCACTTCGCGGAACGATAACCCTTCTTCGACCCGTAGCAGCAGCGCTGAGCGGAAGTCGGGCGGCAACTCCGCGACCGCCTCGGCCACCACCGCCAGCGCCTCGCGGTCCTCCACGGCCAACTCCGCGAGGCCGGTGCCGGCAGCGGTCAGGTCGTCCGGCAGCGGGTGCCGCGTCCGGCGGGTCGCCCGCTTGAGGTTCACGAAGTTGTTGTGCCCGATCCGAAACAGCCACGCCCGGAAGTTGCTGCCGGGGCGGAACGTCGGCAGCGCCGCGAGTGCCTTCAGGAACGTTTCCTGCGTCAGATCCTCGGCGGCGTGGCGGTCGCGGGTCAGGTGGCAGAGCCACCGGTACAGCCGGTCCCAGTACCGCTCGACGAGCCGCGCGGACGCGGTCCGGTCGCCGGCGAGGGCGTCGCGGAGCCAGTATTCCTCCTCCGCGTCGGCGGGGGGGTCGGGTTCGAGCGACACGCGGCGCCGGTCTCGGGGGCGGGTCGGGGCCACTTCACCTTACCCCGCGGCCCGGCCTGCTGGAAGGTGTAACGCCGGTTCTCGTCCGACGTTGGCGTCGAACGCGAACCGTTCCGCGGAATGACCAATTCCCAATGACCCACCAATGACCAAGGAAAACAGACCAGTGCTGTCCTTGGTCATTGGTGGGTCATTGGGAATTGGTCATTACTGGGGTGGAACCCGAAACGGCGCCAGGATTTGCAGCACGCCCGCCGGCACCCGCAGGCCGCCGGCCAGCGCCCACGGGTAGCTCTTGCTGTCGGTGCCGTCGGACTTCTCGGTCAGCAGCACGCCCTCAAGGTCTTCGTTCGTCTTCGCCAGCCGGTACCAGTGGCCGATCAGCTGGCTGAACGCCTCCTTCACCGCCCCCGGCACGGCTTCGGTCGCGGTCGAATACGTCACCTGGACCGTCCCCGGGGCGCCGGCCGAGCCGCGGCGGCCGCGCGACCGCAGGAACACGCCGCCGACCGACTCGATCACCCCTCGGTCGGCGTGGAGCACGTAGGTCGTCGTGGCCAGGATCGTGTCCGTGCCGAACTGGCGGGCGGCGTCCACGCGGACGCTGCTGACGGCGCTCACGGGGTAGTTGCGGAGGAACAGCAGGGTGGTGTTCCCGGCGTGCGTTTCGGTGAACGAGCCGCCCGCGAACGCCCGGCCGGTGTGCGCCGCGATGAACGAATCGGCCGCGTCCAGCAGGCGGTTCAACGTGGTGTCGTCGTCGGTCGTGGCGATCTTCAGCGCCGTCTTGACGTTGGCGAGGGTGTCGAGCATCGGTGTCGTGGGGGTAAGAAGAAAGCCCGGGGACGGCCGTCCCCGGGCTTGGAGGGATTCAGAACACCTTCTTCTGCTGGCCGACGACCACGGCGGCGGCGATCTCCGGGTCGGTGCCGGCGATCGTGCCGACCCAGCGGACGTACCGCTTGGTGCGCTCGAACCGGATCGTCTGGACGCCGGCGGCGCTGGCGACCGTGAACGCCCCGCCGCTGACCGCCGTCCAGGTGCTGCCGTCGGCCGACTCCTCGAGGGCGCCGGTGAGGGTGTCGGCGGTCGAGACGCTGCCGACCACCTGGATCGCGAAGCACGGCCCGTCGGCGTTGGCGAGGTCGATCGTCGGGCCGGCGTCGGTCTCGGTCATGACCGCCGGCGGGTACCCGACCGCGACCACCGCGGCGCTCGGGATGTCGTTGAGGTGCGTGGACACGGGGAAGCTCCTTTGTTGGGATTGAGAGTGAAGGATCGACGTAATGACGAATGGCCCACCAATGACCCACCAATGACGAAGGGAAAGCCCCGGTCGTTTTCCTTCGTCATTGGTGGGTCATTGGTGGGTCATTCGTCATTCCCGAGTCAGCCGACGACGAGCTGGTCGCAGAGCACGAAGCTCCCCACCTGGCGGGGGCCGGCGTCGATGTGCTGGATGCCGCGGAGGTACGTCATGTCGTTCTGCAGGGCGGTGTCGCCGAGGCCGCTGGCCAGGAACTCCATCACCCCCAGCCGGGCCACCACCCAGTCCGGGAAGTAGCCGAGCAGCACGTAGGTGAGGTTCGTCGCCCCGCCCTTCGCCCGCGCCGCCGACACCTGGCTCGACCGCACCACCCGGGTGCCGTACAGCTCGCCCGGCGGCGTGCTCGACGAGCTCGACCCGCGGAACATGAACGGCCCCTTGCCGTCGGACGCGCTCACCGCGTCGGCCCGGCGGTTCATCAGCGCCGCGAACATCGCCTTCCGCATCACCCACGCGCTCGGCGTGTCCACCGCGTCCGGCAGCTTCGACTCCATCAGTGCCACGTCGCCCGGCTGGAACGTGTCACCGTTCACGCCCGTCGTGCTCGCCGTGTGGGTGCCGAGGCCGCTGTAGGTGGTCAGCCCCTTGATCTGCGTGCCGCCGGTCCCCTCGAGCATCGCCAGGTCGGCCTTCAGCGCCGCGGCGCGGGCCATGTCGAACCGCACCAGCCCCTCGGCGCTCGGGCTGGCGAACCGCAGCAGCTCGTTCGTCAGCTTCACGAACACCCCCAGCTTCTTGGCCTGAAACTCGTGATAGAATGAAATCGCTCGGAAAAACAGTATACTTTCCGGGCCTGTCACGGAATTCTGTCACGGAATCGAAGGCGGTGTCCCATGGCCCGGCAAAGCGGCATCTGGCGGAGGAAGCGGGACGGCTGGTACATGACCACGCTCAACGGCCGGCAGATCAAACTCGCCATGGACAAGGGCGAGGCCCGCAAGGCCTTCCACGAGCTGATGGCGAAGCCCGACGTGAAGCCGGCGGACACGTCCCGGATGTCGTTTCGGAAGCTCGCGGACCGGTTCCTCGACTTCTGCCAGCGCACGATGGCGGAGAAGACCTACGTGCAGCGGCGGCTCTACCTGCAGAAGTTCTCGGACCACCTCGGGAAGAAGGCGGTGGCCGACATCCGCGTGCAGCACGTCACGGCATACGAGGCGGACAACCCGCAGTGGAGCGGCAGCACGAAGACCTGCGTGCGGTCCATCATCCTCGCGTGCCTCAACTGGGGGGCGGAGCAGGGTGGCGTCCCGGCCAACCCGATCCCGAAGCTCCGCAACGGGGTCTACGCCCGCCGGGAGCGCATCCTCACTCCCGACGAGCGGGAGCGGATCCGGGCGGCGGCCAGCAAGCCGCTCCGCGACTTCCTGGAGGCCCTGGAGCTGACCGGGGCTCGGCCGTACTCCGAGATCGGCAGCCTCACCGCCGAGATGATCGACTTCGAGGCCGGCGTCATCAACCTGGAGAAGCACAAGAACGCGAAGAAGGGGAAGAAGAGGTTCATCTACATCACGCCGGAGTTCGAGGCGTTGCTCCGGAGGCGGATGGAGAAGCATCCGACCGGCCTCCTGTTCCGCACCCAGAAGGGCGGCAAGTGGACCGCCGACGCGATGTGCGAGTGGCTGCGGACGCTGGAGAAGCGGCTGAGCATCCCGCGGCTGACGTGCTACACCTGGCGTCACTCGTTCATCAGTGACGCCCTCGAGAAGGGCATGACGTCCGAGGTCATCGGGCACTTGGTCGGCAACCGGGCGACGACCATCGCGAAACATTACGACCACCTGGACCAGAAGCAGGAGGCCCTGAAGGCGGCGGCCCGCAAGGCCATCGGCTAGCGGATGTGCTTGAGCGGGCCGTCCTCGTACGGCGGCTCCGTCACGCGGCAGGACTCCATGAACGCGTCGAGGTCGTCGGGGGCAATGACGATCTTCCCCCGCCGCCCCCGGCCGCCGAGGCGGTAGTGGGGCAGCCGCCCCTCCGAGCACAACTGGTAGAGCAAGCTCTCGGACACGCCCGCCCTCACCGCGGCCTGCTTCACGTTGAGTTTCATGGCAGTGTCCCCAGTTGAACGCTCCCAGCTACCGACCTCGCGCGATCCGATCGCGGCGGATACCTTGAACAGAATGCCAGCGGGTCCGGCCGACAGTGCAGGCCGCGCGTGATGCGGACAGCCGGGCGGACACGCCCGCGTGGGTGAGACCCCCACACCCGCTGGCGTCTATCACCGCGGGACGGCCGGGGCCGGGAGCGGCACCGCGAGCGACTTCTGCTTCTGCCCCGCCTTCATCCGGAGCAGCATCAGGAACGACTTGGTGGACAGGTACGCCTCCTTCGCCGTGCCGTCCTTGAACGTGACGGTCACGCCGTCACTCGCCTCCTTCCCGCTGAACGAGCACGTCCCGCTGCCCATGCTGTGGATGGTCACGTCGATCATGTCGAACCTCCCGTTCGTCCGCGGCCGCCGATGGAACCGGAACCCCTGGCCGCGGCGGGGGTCCGGGTGGTTCACGTCCGCCGCCTCAGGGCGTCCTGGAGCTTGTGCATCAGCTCGGCGTCGCTCCACGGCGGTTCACAGGTCTCGTTCCACGCCTTGAACAGGGGCCACGCCTCCGGGATGGAGAGCCCGAACTTCTGGACCAGGATTCCGGCGGCGCGCATCGTCCGGTCGTGGCCCCGCTGCCCCGAGACGGCCCCCTCCACGCGCGAGAGGTAGCCGTGTGCCCGCCGCACCAGCCACGCGCGGTCTGACCCCGGCTCGGGCGGCACGTCGATCGGCCGCACGACGCGCCCCACGCGCTCTTGGATCCACCCGACGTTCGCCGCGGGCAGCTCCGCGACCGGGACCAGCCCCTCCCCAAGCCACGAGTACGCCCCGGCGGCGGTCCGGCTGTGCGGGAGAATCTCCAGCCCCCCGTCCGTCCGCAGGTCGATCGGCTCGCCGTTAATCCGCACCCGGTTGGTGACCTCGTCGCCCTCCAGCCTGCGGAATCCCAGGTGGACGCCGCCGCGGGGCGTGCGCACCTTGTGCGGCGTGTCCCCGCACTCGGCGAGCACGAGGTCGGCCTTCGCCGGGTCGTCACAGTCAAACAGCACGAGCCCGGTGGTGAGGAGCGCGATGTTGTTGCGGGTGCCGCGGAACCACCGCTCGTACAGGTCCGGTGTCGGCCGTTCCCGCTGGTACCGCTTCCACTTCACGAGCGGCACTTTCGTCCCCTCGGCGCAGGGGACGAAGCGGTAGCCGAGGGCGTCGCCGGCCAGCGCCAGGGCGTAGTTGCCGATGGTGTCGGGGGACGGACGCACGAGGTGGAAGGGATTGTGCGCAGTCTTCCAGACGCCGTCGCCGGCCGTCGACTGGACACCCGCCCGCGGGCACCGTCCCGCGCGGGGATCGTGAGCCGTCATGCGAGCGACGAGGAATCCGCCAGGGCAATGACGCGGTCACACTCCGCCACGAGGGCGCGATAGTGGGCGATGACGTCCCGGTCGGCCAACTCCGCGTCACCGGAGTCACGCTCCTCCCCCAGCCCTTCGATCCGCGACTCGAAAGCGTCGCGGTGCGAGCGGACCGCGCGGAGCAGATCCGGGGCGGCGGCGATGAGGGCGGCGTTCGCCTCGGCTTCCGTGTCGGTGCCGTCGATGTCACAGACGACTCGGCCCGGGTACGGCTTGATGCAGATCGGCGAATAGCGGGACACCCGATCGACGTGCCAGGGGCCTGGGGTATGGGCCGGTGTTGTGGGTTCATGGGTTGCCATGCCGTATTGGAAAAAACGGGTACAGATACCGTGTTGGGGTTCAGGGTGCCGCTGTTGTCTGGGGTTCGCAGGAATCAGCCCCGTCGCCGGTTCACGGCTCCCCGTCGTAGTCGCGGGGGCTTCGGACCATCGTCCCGTCCTCCCACGTGAACACGTCGGAGAACGACGGCGCGCCGTCCCAGACCACGCTCATGAGCTTGCCCGCGTAGCCGGGGCCGCCGGTGGAGTAGCGGTCGTAGACGGCCGTGTAGGCGGAGTCGGCCACGCCCGGGGCGTCCTCCCGGTCGTGCCCCTGTCCCTGGAGCCATTCGGCCAGTTGCCGCAATTCGTCAGGGTTCGGAGGCCGGGGGAGGTTCGGTGCCGTCGGTGTCAGGTCCTCGGTTGCCATGCTGGATGGGGGGAGCGGGTGAACGGGTATCACGAATGCCGGTCGACGCCGACCACGCGGTGTGCTGGGTGCGCCTCGAGAGCGGCCTTGAGCTCCGCCAGCCACCTGCGATCGGACTTCTCGATGACGAGGGGCGGCCAGCCACGGGTCACGCGGAGTGCCTTCGAGTGCCACACCCCGTCCGGGGTGATGAAGTCGTACGGGGCGAGCTTCTTGAGCAACTGGGAGCGGCGCAGCGACCCCGCCGGCATCGAGTTGCCTGGCAGGAGTCCGTCCCACCGGCCGCCGACCTCGTACCAGTCCCACTTGCCGTCCGGGTTGTACGTCACCTCCTCGAACAGCCCCTGCTCGTCCACGCCGCCGGGTCGGCCGGTCCATTCCCGCATCCGGGCGGAGAGTGCAGCCAAATCCCGCGCGGGCAGTCCGTACCGCCTGGCCATCACCGCCACCTCGGCCGTGGCGAGAGGGCGCTTCCACGGCTTCACTTCCAGGCCATCCGCGAAGGGCGTCATCGCTTCGCACACCGCGGCCTCGACGGGTCTGTCGCAGGGGATGAACACGTACGTCAGGTAATGCACAGTCAATAAGGGAAGGATGTAAAGCGTCGGATCCGGACATCACCGCACCTCCTCGAAGAGCATGCACGTGTCGTGGAGGCCGGGGATGAAACTGCTGCGGTAGGTCTTGTGGGAGCTGCTCGCGCTGTGGCTGAACCGGATGATGTCCGTGCAGCACTGCCGCAGCCCCACCCGGAACGCGAGCGCCTTCGTGTGGTAGGTCAGCGGGACGAACCCGGCCTCGCGGTCCGAGTAGTCGCCCATCAGGACGGCGAGCTTGCCGCCAGGCGAAAGAACCGACGCGCAGTTGCGGATGAGCAGCCCGTACAGGGCGAGGAAGCTCGAAAGCGACTTGCACGTGCTCATGTCGCGCGGGTCTTCGCCGTAGACCTTCTGCCGCCAGTACGGCGGGTGGATCCAGACGAAGTCGAACTTCCACGCCGGGTCGTAGGCACCGATGTCGCAGGCGTCGAACCCGGTGCGGATGTCACGGGACACGCACTCGATGCCCAACTCCCGGCACACGTCGGCGCAGGTACCGCTGCCGGTCATGGGGTCGAAGACCCGCTTCGGCCGGAAGTAACGCAGCAGGTCCTTGATGAGCTCCCCGCTGCAGTTGCCGGGGTAGCAGGCGTCCCCGTAGTTGCCCCTCCACGACTTGTGGTAGAGCGAGGTCAGGCCCGGGACGGGGGACCCGTTCCTGGGGGCTCGCGGCAGGACCGCGATCTGGGCCGGTGGTGTGAGCGTGCTCTGTCGCATCGCTTCGAGTGGGGGAAGTATGTAAGCCGCCTGCGGGTGCAGACGAGCCCGCCGCCGCTCGCTCCGGTGAGGATCCGCGGTCAAGGAGGAGCCCCGGGGGATCTCCTTGACGGCGGGCCGGAGCGTGCGACCATACGGCCGTCTGCAGCTCTGGTCAGCCGGTCTCGGGTCGGGGACTCGGAGGCACCGGATAGGGTGGTGCTCCGGGGAAGGAACCGGCGGGGAGCCGGTCGTGGTTCCCGCAACCTCCGGAGCACTCCTGCGAGCGTCTCCCGGGGCCGTCGGAAACGGGGGCTTCAGGGAGCCCCCGTGTGGGTAGCCTCGTGCTACGCCGCCTGGGTCTGGTCGTCGCGCTCCTGCAGGGCGGCGATTACCTCGCTCGCCTGCTGGCAGAGGGCCGCGACCGCGCCAGCGCTGTCCGAGTCGAACGACTTGGTGTACTTCCAGCCGCCGTCGCGGTCCTTGTAGGACCGTTCGAGGCTGAAGGAGTAGAACGTCCTCGGCTGGCCCTGGGCGACGTACTCACGCGCCCAAATGCTGGCCGAGCAGTCGGCGACCCGGAGCGTCTTGACCGGCAGCCTCTTCGCCGCCGGTGCCGCGTCCGTCGCGGCCGTGCCCTCGGGCTTCGTGCCCGAAGAATCCTTTCTCTTCTGAGTGGCAGTCGTTGCCATACGTGTGAAGGGGAACAATTGCGGCAGGTGCCGCTATCCCGCCCGGGGCCGCCGTCACCCTGATGACGACGACCCGCGGGTGGCTCGTGTCAGGGCTGATCGCCCTGTGTTTCTGTCCTTGTTTCACCCCCGGAGTGGGTTGTCGATATCGACCATCCCTGGGAGAAGCCCTCCGACGTAGCATCGCTCTCGCCGTTCGATACGGTCCGCGACCGGGTGATCGTTCGGCTCGCGCCCTCCGACCATCCGGCGGCCGATCCGTCCCCATCTTTGGGAGGGCATGATTCGGACGAGCCAGAGCTTTTGCTGGTGCCCACGGCGTGAGACACGCTTCGAGTCTCCTTCTCGTCGCTCATGGCGCACCCTGTGAAAGTTCGCGACCCGCGGGAAAGTCGGCGGTCGCTGGTAGGATCCGCAGTGCGGATCGAGGCTGGCCCGCCGTCACGGCGGCGGGCCAGGCATCCGTGCTACATCGGCTCCATCACGATTACCTCGTCGTCGGCGCTTTTCACGCCCATCAGGAGGCGGCAGATCGGTCCCATGCCGGCGAACCGGCCGGTCGGCTCGATGATGCCGGCTCCCAGCATCGCTTCCAGTAGCCCCTCGTTCTCGGAGTACGTCTTGAAGACGAATTCGTCGGCGCGGAGGTCGAGGCCGTCGACGTTGACCGAGGCGACCGCGAACGGTTCGCCGCTCGACTCGTCGAAGAGCAACACTGCCAGCCCGCCGCCGTCGGCGTAGTGATCGCGTTGGACGAGAAGCCGGAGCTGCTGGCCGCTGATCCTGAAAAGGAACGTGGGAGAAGATCCTTCCATGGTGGGGGGATTGGAACAGGATAAACCGCCCCGAGGGGCGGGCCGAACACCCCCGCGCGTCCGCCGTGATCGGCACGCGGGCGTGGGGTGGCTGAGTGAGGCGAGCGGTCCGGAAAGAAGGCTGCTCGCGGAAAAGGGTCCGAATGAACGGACCGCCTGCTGGGCCGTGGTCAGGCGCCACGGCCCAGAGCGTCCTTGCCCTACTCCTCCGCTTGGAGGTTGCTGATGCACTGCCGGGCCTGCGTCAGCAGGTCGATCGACTCGGGCAGGTACTCCGCGAAGATCGACATCGACGCGCCCCCAGTGATCGGGGGTTTCGAGCAGGTACTCCAACTCGATTCGGTACCCGGAGTCGCCGGACGCCTCGCCAGTCTTGTTGCTCAGGACCGAGTACTCGTACAGGCTCATCCGGACGTCGCCCTTTCGGATGATCACCACGCACGGCGGACCGAGCGAAGTGT
>DASPHQ010000609.1:0-2016 GCA_035629595.1 Urbifossiella sp.
TTGAGAATGTCCTCGACCACCCTTCGCTGCTCGCCGCTGAGCTGAGTCTTACCGCCGGTCGCGTCGCTCTGGGTACCGACTCTCTCGCTGGTCGCATACCGACCTCGTCCCCGGCTACGCCCCTGATGAACGTGAGCACGAGCACAGGCTCGCTAGCCCCCGGGTGCTGGTCACCCGCGCACACGAGGCTCTCCCAGTGTTGGCCGGGTACGCATGGCGGCCTGAGCTCAGGCTCACGTCAACGACCTGGACGCGGTAGGTCCAGTTGTACCACTGCGACCCAATGAACCGCTCGACGCGGACGCCGTTCACGTACGTCCCGGTGGCCCAATTCTCGCACGCGGACGCGAAGCGGCACAGGGACTACGCCCGAGTCCCACAGAGGCGACATCGGGCGGTCCCCCAGGCGGGGTTACGGGTGCGTGTAGCCGCACCCGACGACGTCAAACGTCCCGGTGGCCCCGACGAGGGTGACGAGGCGGCTGCAGCGGCAGTGCCAGTGGCCGGGCGGGGTGTGGGGGTCGGTCGGCGCCTGCCGGGTCCACGTCTGGATGAGGAGGTGGTCGGTGGCGAAGTACCGGTCGGGGTTCAGCGAGACGGCCGAGTTCGGCGCCACGGGCGTCTTGTCGTAGACGCGGTAGTACCCGTCCGGGTGCCGGATGTAGATGATCGCGTAGCTCTGCCACGCGCTGTCGTTCTTGAGGGTCAGCTTGTGCTTGACGAGGGTGTGGGGGACCGGGTGGGCCGGGAGGGGGTTCAGCGGCGTCTCGTCCGGCGGGCAGCACACGTGGCACGGCGGACAGGCGGGCGGGCAGTAGACCGGCGCGGCGCACCAGACGACCTGGCGGCGCCCGCACGCCTCGGCCCGTTCGGTCGCCGAGGCGAGGCCGCACATCGCCACGACGGCGGCCAGGAACCCACAGCTACGCATGGTGAAACTCCTACAGGGTGGTGGTGACCGACGGAGTACCGTTCCGCGCCGCGTTCGACGCCCGCTCCGGGCCGCCGGTCGTGACGACCGCTCTGGTGAGCGCGGCTCGGCCCCCACAGACAGAACGGGCGGGTTATCACGAAAGGAGGAATTGTGCGTTCCGTGGCGGCGCCGGGATGGCCGTACGGCGCGGCGGATCTCTCCCGCGCGCCCTCCGTCCACATCCGACGGCGCGTTGCCCGCTCCGTCGTGAACGCGTGGCCCCCCCGCCGAACATTTTTCGCGGCACAGATCTGGAAGTCTGAGCCGGATTTCGGATGATGCGCCAGTACCTCACACTCGGGTCGGGATCCGCCCGTGATAGACGCGAACGTTCCTGATGGCAGGGGAGGACCGGGCACGTCGTCGTCCTTGCTCCTCCGCCTCCAGGCGCCTGAGGAGGACGCGGAAGCCTGGCGGCGCTTCGTCGGCCTGTACCGACCGCTCCTCCTCCGCTGGTGCCAGATCAGTCGGCTCCAGCCCGCGGACGCCGAGGATGTCACCCAGGACGTCTTCCGCACGGTCCGAGAGAAGATCGCGGGCTTTCGGCGAGACCCGACCCGGGGGACGTTCCGCGGGTGGCTCCGAACGATCACAAGACACGCCATCTGCGATCTCGCCCGCGCGAGGGTGCGGGAGCAACAGGGGGCGGGCGGGAGCGACGCCTACGCCCATCTGCTCGCCCTACCCGACGTGGCGCCCGCCGAGGAGGGCGAGGGGCGGGACCGGGACGAGGAGCGGGTCCTGCTCCGCGAGGCCCTCCGTGACCTGCTGCCCGGCGTCGCGGACCACACCCGTGAGGCCTTCTGGCAGGTCATGGTCGAGGGCCGACGGCCCGCCGATGTGGCGCAGCAGATGGGGGTGAAAGAACACGTCGTGTACCTGGCGAAGTCCCGGATTCTGAAGCGGCTGAAGGACGAGTACGGCGAGCTCCTGGACTTGTGACGGCTCGGGAGGCAACCCGTGTGGGTGCAGGACGACTCCTGGAGCAGGGCCGGACAATGGAGCTGCAACCGCCATCGACGGATTCAGAGGTGTGTCCGCAT
>DASPHQ010000610.1:0-5095 GCA_035629595.1 Urbifossiella sp.
CCCCCTCACCCCGCGTGCTTCGCCGCGACCCTCTCCCCCGAGGGGAGAGGGGGGGACTGGCCGGCCCCCGTCATGGGCGGGCATCGACCCGCGAACGCATGGTCGGTGTCCGCCGGCGTCGGCGCGTGGTTGCCCGCCCACGATGAGGTCCGGGTGCCTCCCACCCTCTCCCCTCGGGGGAGAGGGTCGCGGCGAAGCACGCGGGGTGAGGGGGCGAACCACCTCCGGCGAAGTCCGACGCCACACCCGCGCACCAAAAGGAATTAACACCACCCGGACTCAGTCGCGACGGTCATCGGTCGTCGTCCCCGTGCGGTGCGCCGGCCAGCAGGCGGGTCAGCGCCTCCGGGTCCACCGGCTTGGTCAGGTGGTGGTCGAACCCGGCCTCGGCCGCCCGCTGCCGGTCGCCGTCCTGCCCCCACCCGGTCAGCGCGACCAGCAGCACCCCGCGGCCCCACGGCTCGGCCCGGATGCGGCGGGCGGCGTCGTACCCGGTCAGCCCCGGCATCCCGATGTCCAGCACCGCCACGTCCGGGCGGGTCTCGGCCGCGACCGCGACCGCTGCGAGCCCGTCGTGGGCGGTGCGGACCTCGTGCCCCGCGAGCCGCAGGAGCATCGCCAGGCTGTCGGCCGCGTCGCGGTTGTCGTCCGCCACCAGGACGCGTTAGGAAGGAGGAAGGGGGAAGGAGGAAGGAGGAACAGGAGCCGATTCGGGTTCCTCCTTCCTCCTTCCCCCTTCCTCCTTCCCGAGAGGGAGGCGGACGACGAATTCGCTCCCCCGGCCCGGGCCGTCGCTGCGCGCCTCGATGGTGCCGTCGTGCATCTCGACCAAACCCTTGACCAGTGCCAGCCCGATCCCCAGCCCGCCCTGCGCCCGCTCGTGCGCAGGGACGACCTGGCTGAACATCTCGAACAGCCCGGGGAGGTGCTCGGCCGCGACGCCGATCCCGGTGTCGCGCACCGCCACCTCCACCTGGGGAAAGGATGAAGGCGGAAGGATGAAGGATGAAGAAGAGCCCTCCGGCTGGTTTGCTTCATCCTTCATCCTTCCGCCTTCATCCTTCACGACGGCGGTCAGGGCGATGTCGCCGCCGGGGTCGGTGTACTTGGCGGCGTTGGTCAGCAGGTTGGCGAGCACCTGGGTCAGCCGGGTCGGGTCGGCGTCCAGCCAGACCGGCTCCGGCGGCAGCGACACGGCCAGCCGGTGGCCCGCCGCCTCGACCGCCGGGCGGCTCGCCTCGACCGCGGTCCCGACCACGGCCGCCAGCTCGACGCGCTCCAGCCGCAGCCGGAGCCGGCCGCGGGTGATGCGGCTCACGTCGAGCAGGTCGTCGACGAGGTGGACCAGGTGCCCGAGCTGCCGCTCCATCATCCCGAGCACGCGGTCGGCGGTCGCGGGGTCGTCCCGGCTCATCCGCACCACCCGGAGGCCGGTGCGGAGTGGGGCCAGGGGGTTGCGGAGCTCGTGCGCCAGCGTCGCCAGGAACTCGTCCTTCCGCCGGTCGGCGTCCCGCAGCGCCTGCACCTGCCGCACCCGCTCGGTCACGTCCACCGTCACCCCGTCGAAGCTGACCGGCTCGCCGGAGGGGGCGTAGAACGTCCGCCCGATGGCCCGCACCCACCGCTCGCGCCCGTCGAGCCCGACCGTCCGGTACTCGATGTCGTAGCCGGTGTGGTCGCGGATCGACCGCTGGATGGCCTCCCGCGTCCGGTCCCGGTCGGCCGGGTGGAGCCGCTCGTAGAACGTGTCCATCGTCACGTCGGCGTCGGCGGGGAGGCCGAAGTGCTCCTTCACCTTCGCGTTCCAGACCAGCTGGTCGAACGGAAGGTCGCAGTACCACAGCCCCACGTCCACGGAGTTGACCACGAGGTCGAGCCGGTCGCGCTGGACCCGGGCCTCCTGCTCGGACCGCCGCCGGGCGGTTACGTCCATCACGATCCCCTCCCACACCGTCTCGCCGGTCGGGAGGAGGCGCGGGGCGGACCGGCAGTGGACCCAGCGCACCCCGCCGCCGCGGGTGTGCGAGCGGAACTCGCAGTCGAACGGCCCCATCCCCCGCAGGGCGGCCTCCTCGGCGGCGGCCAGCCGCGGCCGGTCGTCCGCGTGGACGAGCCCGTACAGCGCCGCGGCGTCGGCCATCACCTCGGCCGGGGTGACGCCGAACAGCCGCTCGACCCCGGCGCTGATGTACACGAACCGCCGCCCGCCGCCCGCGTCGCCGGTCGTCTGGTAGACGGCCCCGTCCGGCAGGTTGTCGCTGAGCGTGCGCAGCCGCAGCTCGCTCTCCCGCACCGCGTCGGCTGCCGTGCGCTCGGCGGTGATGTCGGTCACCGTGCCGAGGTGGCCGGTCAGCGCCCCGGCCTCGTCGCGCAGGGCGACGGCGTTGCCGCGGACCCACACCGTCGCCCCCTGCGGGGTGAGGAACCGGTACTTGCCGACGAACTCCCGGCCGGCGGCGGCCGCCGCGTACCACTCGTCGCGGACCCGCTCCCGGTCGTCCGGGTGGAGGGCGCGCGCCCACCCGTCGCCGGCCGCCTCGGCCGCGGAGAGTCCGGTGATCCGGCACCACCGGTCGTTCACGAACACGCAGCGGCCGTCCGGGTCGGTCTCGAAGATGCCGACGGGGGCGTGGGTCGTGAGGGCGCGGAACCGCCGCTCGCTGGCGACCAGCTCGTCCCGCCGCCGGGCCGCGTCCGCGGCACTTGCGGCGGCCCGCCGCCGGGCGGCCAGGACCGCCTCGCCGAACGCGGCGAAGAGGACGCCGGCGCCGACGTAGAGGACGAGGACGAACAGGGTCCGCGGGTCCTCGACGACGAGGCTGCCGCGGGGGGGCACGAAGCAGACGGTGGCGACGGCGGCCCCGAGGCCGACGGTCAGGAGGGCGGGGCCGAACCCGCCGTACCACGCCGCGACGAGGGTGGCGGCGAAGAAGGTGAGGAACGGGAGGTTGTCCCCGACCACGGGGTCGAGGAGCCAGCGTACGAGCGCGGCGAGGACGACGCCGGCGGCCGCGGCGGCGTACCGGCGCGGGCGTTTCCGGGGCGCGGCCGGCATCGCACTCCCTGACGGCCACCAACGGACCACGGCGACACCCCGGGTTCCCTGGTCCGGCGGGCGGAACGGGGCTATTGTAGCGGCGCCCCGGCCGCCCTCGACGCGGCCCGCCGCCGGTCAGTCGCGGGCGAGGAAGCGGTCCCGGAGGGCCGCCCGGCCGGCCGCGTCGACGTCGAGCCCCTTCGCGAAGTAGTCCTCGATCGTCCTGTACCGGACCATCACCTCGTCGAGCGCCGCCGCCAGGTACTCGGCCTTGACCGAGACGACGGCCGTCAGGACCGCCGGGTCGCCGCCGGCCTTGGCGAACGCCTCGATGCTCGGCCGGTAGAGCGGCATGAGGTGGTCGTTGCTCCTCAGGAAGTCGGCTCGCACCGTTTCCTCCGGCACGCCGAGGAGCGTGAGGAGCGCGGCCGCGGCCCACCCGGTCCGGTCGCGCCCCGAGGTGCAGTGGACGACCGCCGGCAGGTTCTCCGCCGCCGCCAGGTCGCGGTAGAGCCGGCCGAGCTCCTTCCGGGCGCTGGGGAGCGAGACGAACTCCCGGTAGATCCCGGCGAGCAGCGCCTCCGCCTTGCCGCCGCCGAGTTCCGCGGTCGCCTCCTTCGGCGTCTTCAGAAGCTTGCCGATCCGCGCCGGGGCGTCCTGCTTGGAGTCGGCCAGCACGTCGAGCCAGACCTCGCGCACGCCCGGCGGCAGCTCGTCGGGCGCGGCCTTCCGCTCGGCGGCCGTGCGCAGGTCGAAGTCGGTCTTGAGACCGAGCGCGGCGAGCTTCCCCACGTCGGCGGGCTTGACCTTCGCGGGCTGGCTGGAGCGGTACAGGAGCCCGGTGCGGACGACGCGGCCCGTCGCGGGTCTTGTAGCCGCCGGCGTCGCGGAGGTTGGGCACCGAGGCGACGCCGAGGCTCGCCCCGGGCTCGCCCGGCTTCGGCTGACCTGCGGCCGGGTGACCGGCGAGCAACCCACAGGCTGCGATCGCAGACGCCAGCCACACCATCGAGCGCGTCATGTCGTCCTCGCGGGCCGTCGGGGCGGTTGACTCTTAGCCACGGGCACCCCGACAGCTTACCGACGGACTGTGCGGCCCGAAAGACTCACGCCCGCCGCCGCGTCGCTAGAATCTCTGCGGCCTCACCCGGATCGTGCGACCGTGCAGGGGAAACGCCATGCGACGCACCGCGGCTGTCCTCGCCCTTCTCACCCTCGGCGCCGCCGGGGCAGCCGACCCCGCCGACTTCAAGGACGTGCCCGCGAAGCAACTCGGCGTCGAGCCGGTGCCCGAGAAGAAGGACGCGAAGACCGGGTTCGTGGTCGGCGGGCGGAACCCGACCGCGCTGGTCCGCGGCCTGACCGAGATCGCCGGCCGGGCCGTCGCCGACCTCGAACGGGACATGCGGCCCGGCGCCAAGACCGGTGACGGGGTCGGGTCGGACAAGGGCTTCCTCGGCGCGGACGAGTCGCTGGTCGGGGTGCTGGCGGCGGACAACGCCACCGTGGTGGACGAGCTCGGGCTGACCCACCAGGCGCTGGCCCGCCACCTCCGGGTGCTTGCCGCCGTCGGGCTGAAGCGGGCGGGCGAGAAGGCGGCCGGCCCGTTCGTCTACCACGGCCGGCGGTTCACCGTGGAAGTCGAGCTGACCCGCGGGTACCAGCTCTCGCCGTTCCGCGACGGGACCAAGACCAACGCCTACGTGACGCTCACGAACGTCGACACCGGCCGCCGCCTCGGCTACTCGCTGCTCGTGCCGGACATGGCCGAGCGGTACGGGTTCTGGGAGGGGACCGGCACCCCGTACCGGGTCGCCCCGCGCGACGTGGTCGCCGTCCTCGACTTCCTGCGGCCCGCCAAGCGGCCGTAGCCTCAACCGGCGGGCGGCGCGCGTTCGATCAGCAGGAGTTGCCGCCCGCGGGCCTCGTCGGCGGCGTACAGCCGCAGCACGTCGGGCGACTCTACCACCCCGGCCAGCCCCAGGCAGCGCCGGTGGAACCCCGCCAGGTACGCGGGCTCGTCGGGGGCGAACGCCTCGTCGGTCGCCGCCCACGCCG
>DASPHQ010000611.1:0-5969 GCA_035629595.1 Urbifossiella sp.
CGCGGAGCGAGCTGGGCCTGGCCGGCGTCGCGGTGCTGCTGCTGCGGGCGTTCAGCGTCGGGGCGGGGACGTACACCGGCATCGAGGCCGTGTCGAACGGGCTGCCGGTGCTCCGCGAGCCGCGCGTCGAGACCGGCAAGCGGACGATGCTGCTGATGGGCGTGTCGCTCGGGGTCACCGTGTTCGGGCTGCTGGTCGCCTACGTCCTCGCCGGCGTCCGCCCCGAGGAGGGCAAAACGCTCAACGCCGTGCTGTTCGAGACGGTGACCGCCGGGTGGCCGCGCGGGCTCGCCACCGGGTTCGTCACCGCGTGCCTGGTGACGGCGACGGCGCTGCTGTTCATCGCCGCGCAGGCGGGGTTCCTCGACGGCCCCCGGGTGCTGGCGAACATGGCGCTGGACCGCTGGATGCCGGCCCGGTTCGCCAGCCTGTCGGACCGGTTCGTGGCCCAGAACGGCCTGCTGCTGATGGGCGCCGCGGCGCTCGGCGTCGTGGCCGCGACCGGCGGGCACGTCGGGCTGCTGGTGGTGCTCTACAGCATCAACGTGTTCCTGACGTTCTCGCTGACGCAGCTCGGCATGTGCCGCCTGTGGTGGGCCGAGCGGCGGGCCGGGCGGGCGTGGCGGCACGGGCTGGCGGTCAACGGCGTCGGCCTGCTCGTCTGCGGCGGCATCCTGGTGGCGCTGTGCGTCCTCAAGTTCTTCGAGGGCGGGTGGGTGACGCTGCTCGCCACCGCCGCGGTGGTCGGGTTCGCGGCCCGCGTCCGCCGGCACTACGACGGCACCGCCCGCAAACTGGCCGCGCTCGACGCCGGACTGCCGGCCGCGGAGGCGGCGCCGATCCCGCTTCCTGCGCCGGGCCGCGGCCGGCCGGCGGTGCTCCTGTGCAACGGGTACAACGGCCTCGGCGTGAACGCCTTCCTCGGCCTGTTCCGCATGTTCCCGGCGACGTTCGACCGGCTCGTGGTCGTGCACGTCGGCACGGTGGACGTGGGCTCGTTCAAGGGGGCCGACGAGTTGGACCGCCTCCGCGCCGCGACGCACGACGTGGCCGAGCGCTACGCCGCGCTCGGCCGCCGGCACGGGCTGGCGGTCGAGACGAAGACGGCGGTGGCGGTGGACGCCGTCGTCGAGGTGCAGCGGCTCGTGGCGGAGGCGCGGGCTGAGTACCCGGACGCGGTGGTGTTCGCCGGGCAGCTGGCGTTCCTCCGCGAGACGGCGTGGACGCGGCTCTTGCACAACTACGTCGTGTTCGCGCTGCAGCGGGCGTTCTGCCGGGCCGGGACGCCGTTCGTGATCGTGCCGGTGACGGTGGCGTGAGCCGGGCGGTCGGCCGCGTCGGGTAGAATACCCGGATGCGGCGGATCGACCTCGACCACAACGCCACCACGCCGACGCGCCCCGAGGTGTGGGACGCCGTGCGAGCGGCGCCCGACGGCAACCCGTCCAGCGCCCACGCCGCCGGCCGCGCCGCCCGCCGCGCGCTGGACGACGCCCGCGAGCGCGTCGCCGCCGCCCTCGGCTGCGAACCCGACGAGGTCACCTTCACCGGCGGCGCCACCGAGGCCAACAACCTCGCCGTGTTCGGCCTCGCCGGACCCGGTGCCGTCGTCGCGTCGCCGCTGGAGCACCCGTGCGTCGCGGAACCGCTGAAGCGACTCGCCGCGGTCGAATACCTGCCCGTGTCGCCGGCCGGTGTCGTGGACGTGCCGGCGCCGCGGACCGACGTGGGCTTCACCGCCGTCATGCTCGCCAACCACGAGACTGGCGCCGTGCAACCCGTCCGTGCGGTCGTGGACGCGCTGCCGGGGGCGCTGGTGCTCACCGACGCGGCGCAGGCGGTCGGCAAGATGGCGGTGAACGTCCGCGCGCTCGGCGTCGCGGCGCTGACCGCGTCCGGCCACAAGTTCGGCGGGCCGAAGGGCGTCGGCCTCCTCGTCCTGCGCCGCGGCACGCCGTTCACGCCGACGGTGTTCGGCGGCCATCAGCAGGGCGGACGGCGGCCCGGCACCGAACCCGTGCCGCTCGCCGTCGGCCTGGCCGTGGCGCTGGAGCTGGCCGTCCGCGAGCTCGACGAGCGCCGTGCCACCTGGGAAGCGCTTTGGAAGCGCTTCGCGGAACAGCTTCTCGCCGCCGGGCCGGTCGTCGTCAACTCGCCGGCGGACGGCCTCCCCAACACGCTGAACGTCTCCTTCCCCGGCGCCCGCGCCGACCTGCTCCTCACCGCGCTCGACCTCGCCGGCGTCGCCTGTGCCGCGGGGGCGGCGTGCGCCAGCGGTTCACTGCTGCCCAGCCCCGTCCTCCGCGCAATGAACCTCCCCGACGACGTGGTCCGCTCCGCCGTGCGGTTCAGCTTCGGCCGCGACACCGACTTTGCCGATATTGACGAGGCTGCGGGTCGCATCGGTCGGGCAGTCTGCCGGCTCCGCGGCGCATCGCTCGGACGGGGATAATTGGTTCCAGCGGGAGGGGGGACCCAGTCCCAGAAGCATTGAGTCGTCTGGAAGAATCAGCGTTGGAGCGATTCCCACCCCCTGTCGGCGTCACAAAGTGTTTCTGAATCCGCCACTTACGACCGACCGGCCGACCTTCCCGCGGGGCCGCGGAACTGATAGAATGATGTGCGAATGACCACCGTCGCCGGCACGGACCCCAACCGCTGGCACGCCCTCCGGGTGTTCGCCGAGAACCGCTCCGCCGTCCGGGCGGCGCGGGTGCTGGCGCGGATCGTGAACCGCGGCAAACGACCCACCGTGTCGCCGCTCGTGCTCCACGGGCCGACCGGCTGCGGCAAGTCGGCGCTGGTCGCGGCGCTGCTCGCCGAGACCGCCACCGGCACCGCGACCGCCCAGGCCGTGTCCGCCGGCGACGTGGCCCGCGCCGCCGCCGACCCGACCGCCGACGGCTTCGCCGACGCCGACCTGCGCGGCTGCGACCTGCTCGTGCTCGAAGACGTGCAGTTGCTGCCGCCGCGCGAGGCCGGGGCGGTGGCCGAGTTGCTCGACCGCCGCGCCGCCCGCGGCCGGGGTGTTGTGGTCACGGCGACGGTCGGCCCGGCGCACCTGGACCTCCCGCAGGCGCTGACCTCGCGGCTGGCGGCGGGGCTGGTGGTGCCGCTGGAGGCACCCGGGGTCGAAGCGAGGCGGGCGGTCCTGGCCGACGCCGCGAAAGTGCGGCTGACGCCCGACGCCCTCGACTGGCTGGCGTGCGCCGGGGGTTTGCGGCTGGCGCTGGGTCGGCTGGCGGCACTGAGGTCGGGGGCGAAGGCATTCCCGGGTCCGCTTGATCGGGCGGCGTGCGAAACGATTCTCGCGGCGAGCGGCCTGCCGACCTCGACCGGGCCGGACGTGGCGGGGATCATCGTCCGGGTGGCGGCGGCGTTCGGCGTGAGCCGGAAGGAACTGCTCGGGGCGAGCCGGCTGCGGCGGGTGCTGGTGCCGCGGCAGGTGGCGATGTTCCTGGCCCGCGAAACATGCGGCCTGTCGTACCCGCGGCTGGCGGCGGCGTTCGGCCGGGATCACACGACGGTTCTACACGCGGTGCGGAAGATCGGCGCGGACCTGGAAGGCGACGAGCGGCTGGCGGGCGTGGTGAAGCGGTTGCGGGCGGAGGTGGCGGCGTGAATCGTGGCGAGCCGACCGCCGTGAGGCGGCGGGTGTTTTGGCTCGTAGCCCGGAGGGCGTCGGCGTGTAGCCCGGGGTGCAACCCCGGGCGGGCAGTGGCGTGGCGCCTGGGAGCCACGCACATCGGACACCGCGGACGCCGCCCGGGGTTGCACCCCGGGCTACGAACAATGAGGTGACGCGCCCCCTGTGGAAAACCTGGCGCGCCGCTGGCGCGCCGGCGCCCACCACTGGCGCGCACCGCCTCCGGGAAGCGACCGCGATCACGGCCCCGAACGTGCGCGGCACGGGAAACCACGGGCGCGCCAGCGGCGCGTCGGGTTTTCCACAGGCGATCGAAGCGCGGATGCGGTTGCGGGACAGGGACTTCGGTCGGCACGGGCGGTCGGCGCGCCACAAAGCGGCGCCGCCTTACTGTGTCTACTGGATGGAATCAATTAAGGATTAAGGGTATCTCTTACCGGCCCCGCGGAGCGGGGTCGAACCCGACCCCCGGAGGATGAGCCATGAAGGTGACGTGCCAGCGGGACGGGCTCCAGACCGCGTGCTCGCTCGTCGGGTCTGCGGTCGCCGCACGAACGACCAAGCCGGTGTTGTCCAACGTCAAGGCCACCGCCCAGGGCGACGGCCTCACGCTCGTCGCCACCGACACCGAGGTCGGCATCCGCTACGAGCTGCGCGGCATCCTCGTCGGTCGCCCCGGCTCCGCCATCCTCCCCATCGCCCAGCTGTCGCAGATCCTCCGCGAGAGCGGCGACGCCGACATCAGCCTCGACTCCGACGACAGCGGCACGAAGGTGAAGGTCGGCACCAGCCGGTTCGAGATGCCCGGCTACCCGGTGGACGAGTTCCCCGACCTGCCGGCGTTCGACGACGGCGGCCGCTACCACGAAATCACCGCCGGCGTGCTGCGGACGATGATCCGCCGCACGTCGTTCGCCGCGGACAAGAAGGACAGCACCCGCTTCGCCCTGAGCGGCGTCCTGTGGGAGGCGGAGGGGAAGATCGCCCGGCTGGTGGCGACCGACAGCAAGCGGCTGGCGGTGTGCGAGGGGCCGGCGACGCTGTACGGCCCGGCCGACGGCGCCAAGGCGTCGCACCTGGTGCCGGCGAAGACGATGCAGCTGCTGGCGCAGAACCTGACCGACGACGGCGAGCTGGTGCGGGTGGCGCTGCGGCCGAACGAGGCGCTGTTCCAGACGGAGCGGGCGATGATCTATTCGCAGCTGGTGAGCGGCCGCTACCCGCCGTACCGCGACATCATCGGGCAGACGAAGAAGGGGGCGTCGGTGCGGGTGTCGCTGCCGGTGCCGGCGTTCATGTCGCGGGTGCGGCAGGCGGCGATCATGACCGACGACGAGAGCAAGCGGGTGGACATGACGTTCGAGCCCGGGCGGGTGTCGATGCAGGCCCGCGGGGCGGACACGGGGAGCAGCGAGGTGGAGCTGCCGCTGCCGGAGTACGACGGCCCCGAGGTGCGGATCGCGTTCGACCCGCAGTACCTCGTGGAGTTCCTGAAGGCGCTGGAGGGCGAGCCGGTGGTGACGCTGGAAATGTCCGACGGGACGAAGCCGGCGCTGTTCCGCTGCGGCGACCAGTACCAGTACCTCGTCATGCCGCTGGCGGGGTGAGTCATGGCCGACGGGAACAAAGGCCCGGAGAGCATCGCCGACATCCTCGGCCGGCTGTTCACGTCGCGCGGGTGGGGCCGGAAGACCGACCGGCTGAACCTCGAAGCCGCGTGGGCCGCCGCCGCCGGCCCGGACGTGGCGGCGCAGACGAAGGTGCTGGGCTTCCGCCGCGGCGTGCTGGAGGTCGAAGTGCGGAGTGGCCCGCTGCTGCACGAGCTGACCCAGTACCACAAGCGGGCGCTGCTCGGCAAGCTCCGCCCGGCACTCCCCGCGGTGACGCTGACCGACCTGAAGTTCCGGGCGGGGGCGTGAGTTGGTGTGTACATGGGATGATTATCCCAGGCGTCGCAGGAGGCGACATCTCGGTAGCACAACAACGGAGACGCACGGATGACGCCAGCTGATCACGACTGCATGACAATTCCCCAGATCACGCAGCTATGTAGTGCGATTCACAACCTAGTGGAATGCGTCCAGTGCTTGCGCAGCGAGGTGGTGAAGGAGCGTGACTTGAGGCAGGAGGAGCGAGAGCTGCGATGGCGGGCCGAGGCGGATGCCCAGAAGCAGTGGGAAGAAGCAGAGCTACACAAGAGCCGGCGTCAGTTGTGTCAAAAGTGCTACGCGGATCTTGAGGCGTCGTAGAGCGCCATGCAATGAGCGACAACCGCAACACGATCGTCACCAGCGAATTCTCGAATGCCGCCAGCCAGCAGCTC
>DASPHQ010000612.1:0-3403 GCA_035629595.1 Urbifossiella sp.
GAGCCTGACCCTGAGGACGACCCCGACCCGGATGACGACCCTGAGCCCGAGGTCTCACCCCACCCGCCACCCGACCCAGACGACGAGCCCGGCGTGTACCCCGAACCGCTCCCGGGATCGGGTTCGAACATCCCAGGCGCCGAGGGCACCTCACGGGCCTCGAGCGATTCGAGCCCGAGCCTTGCCGGTTTGGCGGGCGCCCGTCGGGCGCGGAGGAGCAGGGCACGCAGGGACAGGCGCGGCAGCGAGGTCATATCGGGTGTCGGGGGTCAGGTACTGGTCGGATACAGAATCGAATGCACGAGGCCGCCCTGTGCGGCCCACGCGGTAGGGGGCGGCAGGTTAGCGGTCGGTCGGGGGGCGAAGGTGATAGGCGTAGTCGTCGAACCGGGCCGGGTCGGCCCCGGCCTCCTCCCACCCGTAGCGGTAGGAGCCGACGTGCCACAGGCGGACGGCGGTGTCGGCCATCACCCGGAACCCGCACCGCCGGGCCCGCTCGCAGAAGGCGTAGTCCTCGCCGAGGTACCAGTGCCCGCCGGCGTCGGGGACGGCCAGCGGCTGAAACCACGGCACCAGCCCGCGGCCGAACCGAGCGTTGCACACCGGCAGTTCCAACTCCGTGTGGGTCCGCTCGAAGACCTCGCGGCGGGTGAGCACGAACCCGAACCCGGCGTACAGGATCTCGTGCAGCGCGCCGTCCCGGCCGAACTTCAGGGTCTCCGTCCCAGGGAGAAAGGCACAGGCGAACTCCCGCCGGCCCTTCTTTGCGTACAGCCCGCAGACGAACGGCTCGGTGTGCCCGCGGAGCCGGTCAACGTCGTCGGGGTTGAAAACCACGTCCGAGTCAACCCACATCAGCTCGTCGAAGCCGTCGGCGACCGCGTCGGCCGCCATCTGGTTGCGGGCGACGTCGACCTGGGAGTACCCGCGGACGCGGCGGACGGGGTACCCACGCTTCTCCAACTCGCGGAGGGCGTCCTCGCAACCCGGCTCGATCGGGCCGTTGGCGGGGACGAGGATGACGCAGCGGGCGGACAAGGTGGTGGTTTCGCCAGGGAGGATTTCTTGTCCCAATGTGACGAGAACGGAGGGGTAGGGGATTCGCGGATGTAACGATTTTTCCGTGGCTCCTCAAATGATTGAATTTTGACCGGCGTGACGGAGTGGTGGTTGTTGTCCACGACTCTCCCTTCTGTCACGGGATTGGTAAGCGGTTAAAGGAAACAGGCGGGAAGCAGTTCAAATGGGCGGGTACGGAATTCGAGCGCCCGGTACAGAATCCCTACCACTCGGTACAGAATCACGCTAAAATGCACCACGTCACGGCCTCGGGGGCGAGGCCCGTACAGCGGGAAACACGGCAATTCCTATGAGTTTGTGGGCTACGCAGCCGGGGGACTTCCCGACTGAAAATCGCTAGGTCCCCGGTTCAACCCCGGGACTGCCCACTTAGAAAACAAGCACTTTCCCGAGGACTCCCCTCGCTCGGCCACTCGGGTGGCAGAGAATGTGGCAGAGAACTTCCGGCCCTTCCGGAGGCTGCCGCCGTGGCCCACCAACCGAAGCCCTTCTTCCGCACCGGCCGTGGCTGGTTCGTTCAGCTCGGCAAGCAGCAGATCAAGCTCGCCCCAGGCCCGGAGAACCCGGAGACCGAGCGGGCCGCCTGGACGGCGTTCCACGCCCACATGGCCGGCAGGAACGCCCCGAGCACCGCCCCCGCGGCCACCCCCTCCCGCACCGACCTCACCATCGGCCAGGTGTTCGAGAAGTTCCTCGACTGGTGCCAGCAGCACCGCTCCCCCCGCACCTACGAGTGGAGCCGCGACCACATCCAGCGGTTCTGCGACCACCTCCCCGCCGCCGAGACGATGCCCGCCCGCGACCTCCGGCCGTTCCACGTCGTCGAGTTCGTCGATTCCCGGAAGACCTGGGGGCCGAACCAGAAGCGGGGGGCCATCGTCGCCCTGACCCGGCCGTTCAACTGGGCGGCCAAGCTCGGCTACCTCGAGACCAGCCCCGTGCGGGGGATCGAGAAGCCCCAGGCCGAGAAGCGCGACAGCCGGATGACGCCCGGCGATTTCGAGCGGCTCGTCGGGTTCGTGAAGGACCGGCCGTTCCGCGACCTGCTCACCTTCGCCTACGAGGCCGGGTGCCGTCCCCAGGAGGTCCGGCGGATCGAGGCCCGACACCTGCAACTCGACCGGCACCGGGTCGAAATCCCGCCGCCCGAGGCAAAAGGGAAGCGGCGGTGGCGGGTGATCTACCTGTCCGCCACGGCGGCCGAGATCGTCACCCGGCTCGCGGCCGAACGCCCCGAGGGGCCGCTGTTCCTCAACATGGACGGCAACCCGTGGAAGGCCCAGGCCGTCGTCTGCCGGTTCCAGCGGTTGCTCGTCAAGCTCGCCGGGGTAGTGGAGGCGCTGCCCCTACTGCCACGCTTCGACCGGCGGCGGTACAAGGACCCGGCGGAACTCGCCCAGGCCCGCAAGGAGCACAAGGAGAAGTTGGTGGCGATGCGGAAGAAGCGGTCGAAGCTCGCCCGGGAAGGTGACGCCCGGTTCGCCATGTACGACATCCGCCACTGCTTCGCCACGCGAAAGCTGAAGGAGGGGCACGACCCGATCACCGTCGCGGCCCTGCTCGGGCACAAGGACGGGTCGATGCTCTGCAAGCACTACGAGGAGTTGTCGCGGGACGGGGAGCACCTGCGGCAGGCGGTCAACGGAACCGCAGGTGCTTGAACGTCGGCCGGGGAGGGGCCGGGGCCTTGACGGGCTCCGGCCCCTTCCCCTCGACCCGGAACGTGGCCACCAGCGCGTCCAGGTCAGCGGGGGCGACGGCAATCTTCCCCCGCTTGAGCCCGAGCCGGTAGTGCGGGAGCAGGCCGGACTTGACCCACCCCCGCACGACCGACTCGCAGACGCCGGCGCGGGCCGCGCATTCTTTCACGCTCAACACGAACGGCTCCACGGAAGGCGGGCGTCCGTGCCCCGGGTCAGTGAGCTCGGCGATATCTAGGGCAGGGGTGGGATCGGCGGGAGGTCGACACCGCGGTCGTCGTCCGTGCGGCGTGGCTCGCCGCCCGGGCGTGCCGGCGCGACCCCTCCGGCCTCGCCGGGAACGGCCCGGTCCGATCGCTCACCGGCGACTCCGCCGCCCCTCGGACGGCCGTCGTCCTTCGGCCCCCTGTTGCCACAGGTCAGAAACGCCGCCACGGCCAACCCGGCGGTGAACACGCTGCTCACGAACACGGCCTCGGCCAGGAACACCAGCCGGTCGGCGGTCGCGCCGAGCCGGTCGAACTCGGGCTTCAGGTCGGCTTGAAGGACGACCGGGGCCTCGATCACCGCCGGCGGGCGGAGGAAGATCGCCAGTAGCAGGGCCAGTATCATCTCCACGGTGA
>DASPHQ010000613.1:0-7467 GCA_035629595.1 Urbifossiella sp.
TTGAAGAACGGCTGAGTCAGGATGAGGGGGTGAAGGGGTGAAGGGGTGAAGGGGTGACGAGCCGGGGAGCGGGGTTTTCTCACCCCTTCACCCCTTCACCCCTTCACCCCTTCACTTTCCAGGTCAGCCGTTCTTCAACAGGTTCCGCGAAATCTGGATCGCCGCCGGCCCGACCAGCACCACGAAGATGGCCGGGAAGATGAACAACACCAGCGGGAAGATCAGCTGCACGGCCGTCTTCGCCGCCTTCTCCTCAGCCAGCTGCCGCCGCCGCACCCGCATCGAGTCCGACTGCACCCGCAGGGCCTGCGCGATGCTCGACCCGAACCGGTCGGCCTGGATCAGGATCGCCGCCAGGCTCCGCACGTCGTCCACGCCGGTCCGCACGCCCAGGTCGTGAAGCACCTCGCGCCGCGGCCGGCCCATCTGCAGCTGGAGGTTCGCCAGCTGGAACTCCTCGCAGAGAATCTTCGCGTGCCCCTTCATCTCCTCGGTCACCTTCCGCAGGGCGGCGTCGAGGCCGAGGCCGGACTCGACGCAGACCACCAGCAGGTCCAGGGCATCCGGCAGCGTCAGGAAGATCTCCTTCTGCCGGGTGGACACCATGTACCAGAGGGTCGCCTTGGGGAGGTAGAACCCCATCCCGCCGAGGAACACTGTCCATTCCATCGACTTCAGGGTGAACCCGTCTTTGAGCAGGAAGAAGAAAAGGGCGGGGAGAAGGAACCCGACTAGGCAAACTACGCGGAGGCCGAGGTACACGGAGGCCGCCTGCTCGCTCCGGAAGCCCGCGTTTGCAAGTTTTACCCGCAGCGTGTTCTTCTCCAGCTCGCTCTGCGACTCCATCGAGCCGCCGAGGTTGCTGAACATGTCCCGGAGCCCGGCGAACCGCTGGCGGCTCTCCGGCCCGTTGACGTCGATGTCCAGGAGCGACTTCGGCCGGCCGATCCGCTCGAGCCGCTCCTCGGCGTGACTGTTGCGGCTGGAGATGGCCGACAGCACCCAGAAGGTGCCGGCGACGATCGCCGCGAACACGAACACCGGGGCCAGCTCCTCGGCGGTGAAGATCGCGAACAGTTCCACGGGAGCCCCCTCGGGGAGCCGGTAGCTGTCAGCTTTCGGCTGTCAGCCAGCGGCCGTCATGTTGTTGAGTCGCGGTGCGGGCGATTGTCTTGTCGAGCTGTCAGCTGTCAGCTGTCAGCTGTCAGCTGTCAGCTGTCAGCTGTCAGCTGTCAGCCAAGCCTGTTGGAACGTCGTGTCCGCGGGCGCTGTCTCTCTGGCTGATAGCTGACAGCTGACAGCTTCCCGGTCCCCGCTACACCTTGATGTCCACGATCTTCTTGATGGCGATGGCCCCGAGGATCATCAGGACGATGGCCCCGACGCTCATCTTCACGCCGAGCTCGTCTTTCCACAGCAGCTCGATGTAGTCCGGCTTCATGTACATCATCATCAGGAACAGGCCGATCGGGAGGGCGATCAGCACCACGCCCGACAGCCGGCCTTCGGCGGTCAGCGCCTTCACCTGGCCGAGAATCTTGAACCGCTCGCGGATGACGTGGCCGATCCGGTCGAGGATCTCGGCCAGGTCGCCGCCGGTCTGCCGCTGGATGGCGACACTCGTCACGAAGAACCGCAGGTCGAGGTTCGGCACCCGCCCGCACATGTTGTCCAGCGTCTCCTCCAGCGAGATGCCGAGGTTCTGCTCGTCGTAGACGCGGGCGAACTCCTTGCAGATCGGCGGCGGCATCTCCTCCGCGACGACGTGCATCCCGGCCGCGAGCGAGTGCCCGGCCCGCAGGGCGCGGGCGACGAGCTCCATCGCGTCCGGCAGCTGGCTGGCGAACTTCTTCAGCCGGTTGGCCCGGGTCATGTACAGCCAGATCCACGGCAGGGTGAACATGATGAAGCCGCCGACCGGGGCCACGTAGATGTTCACCAGCCACAGGCTCACCGCGGCCCCGACGGCGCTGAGGCCGATCGAGATGCCGAACAGGGCGCTCGGCTTGATGTTCACGTCGGCCTGCTCGAACACCTTCGTGAGGTTGAACGCGCCGGGCGTGATGCGGTCGAGGAACGTCCGCTTGTCCTGCTCCTGGAGCGCCTGCTTCAGGAGCATGTCGGCCGACGAGTCCTTGCGGACGTTGCGGCCGACGAGCACGTCGAGGCGCTCGGCGGCGCGCTCCTCGGCCCGGCTGCCGAACGCCAGGAATACGAGCACGACGACCGCGACGACGAGGCCGCCGATGAGGAGCGGCAGGATCGGTAGGAGGGTCGCGATCATCGGGGTGGTCCTGGTGCGGGGCGGATTCCCGTCCGCCGGAACTCTAGTTCGTGGTTTTCGGGCGTGGTCAGCGAGGGGCGATTTTTCTGGCCGAATCTCAGCGCCAGAGAGCTGGGAAAGCCCACCCGCCGCGGCGGGTGGGCTTCGCCCATTAGTCGCGCATCAGGATCCGCTCGGCGAACATGTTGCTCGGGAGCTTCACGCCCTTCGCCTCGAGCCGGTTGATGAACGACGGGCGGACGCCGGTCGACTCGAACTGCCCGAACGCCCGGCTGTTCTGGTCGATCCCGAGCTGCCGGAAGCGGAACACCTCCTGCATGATGATCACGTCCTGCTCCATGTTCATCACCTCGGTGATGCTCGTGATCTTGCGCGGCCCGCCCTGCAGCCGGTTCGCCTGGATGATGAGGTCGATGGCGGAACAGATCTGCTGCCGCATCGCCTTCACCGGCAGCTCGAACCCGCCCATCATGATCATCGTCTCGAGGCGCGTCAGCCCCTCGCGCGGGGTGTTGGCGTGGAGCGTCGCCAGCGACCCGCCGTGGCCGGTGTTCATGGCCTGGAGCATGTCCAGCGCCTCCGAGCCGCGGACCTCGCCGATGATGATCCGCTCGGGCCGCATACGCAGGGCGTTCCGCACGCAGTCGCGGGTCGTCACCGCGCCCTTGCCTTCGATGTTCGGCGGCCGCGTCTCCAGCCGGACGACGTGGTCCTGCTGCAGCTGGAGCTCGGCGGCGTCCTCGATCGTCACCACCCGCTCGTCGCCGGGGATGAAGCTCGACAGCGTGTTGAGCAGCGTCGTCTTGCCGCAACCGGTACCGCCGCTGATGAGGATGTTGAGGCGGGCCTTGATGCAGGCCTCCATCAGCATCGCCATCTCGGGCGTGAACGCCTTGTAGTTCAGCAGGTCTTCCAGCTTCAGCGGGTTGGCCCCGAACCGCCGAATGCTCAGGCTCGCGCCGTCGAGCGAGATCGGCGGGATGACGGCGTTCACGCGGGAGCCGTCCGGCAGCCGGGCGTCCACCATCGGGCTCGTCTCGTCCACGCGGCGGCCGACCTTCGACACGATGCGGTCGATGATCTGCATCAGGTGGTCGTTGTCGCGGAACTTCACGTCGGACTTTTCGAGCTTGCCGCGCCGCTCGACGTACACCTTGTGCGGCCCGTTCACCAGGATGTCGCTGATGCTCGGGTCCTTCAGGAGGATTTCGAGCGGCCCGAAGCCGAGCGTCTCGTCGAGAACCTCCTCGATGAGCTTCTCGCGCTCGATGCGGTTGAGGAGCGGGTTCTCGGTGTCGCACAGGTGCTCGATGACGCGGCGGATGTCGCGCCGCATGGCGTCGGACGACAGGTCCTTCACCCGGGTGAAGTCGAGCCGCTCGACGAGCTTCGAGTGGATCTGGCGCTTGAGCTCGTCGTAGTTCTTGCCGCCGCCGTTGCCGGCGGTGCTCGGGCTGGTGAGGCGCGAGATGCCGCTGGCGCCGCTGGCGCCGCCGTTGAGGCTGTTGAGCTTCGAGATGCCCTGCTGTAGACGGCTCATCGGTGTGTCTCTGTGCCCCGCGTTGTGTCGATCCGGGCGAACGGCCGGCGTGAGCCGGCTGGTCGTTGGTCCGGGTGCCTGGGTCATCGGCCAGCCGGCTCACGCCGGCCGTTCGCCCGGCACCGCCTTACCGCTTACCGAAGAACCCCCACCCGCCCTTGCTGCCGCGGTCCGCGCCGGCGGACACCGGCTTCCCGTACAGCGCCTGCGCCAGCCCGGCGAGGCTCTGCTGCACCCGGCTCTTGGGCGCGTGCTTCACCAGCGGCTGGCCCGCCACCCGGGCGCCGATCACCGCCTTCGGGTCGTTCGGCACCTGCCAGAAGATCGGCTTGCCGATCACTTCCTCGGCCTTCTTCAGGCTGATCCCTTCCTCGACCGTGTCGGCGCCGAACCGGTTGATGACCACCCGCACCTTGTCGGACAGCCCCTCCTCGGCGTTCAGCACGTGGATCAGCCGCACCACGTTCCGCAGGCTGCTCAGCTCCAGCTGCGCCACCAGCAGGATCGTGTCGGCCATCCGCAGGCCGATCAGGTCGGTCGCCTGCAGGCACTTCGACAGGTCGAGAACGAGGTGCGTGTAGCTGATCTTCAACAGGTTCAGCACCCGCGCCACGTGGTCCTCGTGGATCAGCCCGACCTCGGCGATCTCCAGCGGGTGCCGCAGGATCGACAGGCCGCTCGACTCGTGCTTGGTCATCGCCCGGCGGAGGAAGTTCATGTCCAGCCGCTCGATGTTCCGCGCCAGGTCGGCGATCGAGATGTTCTCGAACCCGTTCACCTCCAGCGCGATGTCGGCGTCGCCGAGCGTCAGGTCGAGGTCGATCAGGGCCGCGGCGCTGGCCGGGTCGGCGGCGAGCGTCGCGGCGAGGTTCACCGCCAAGGTCGTGGTGCCGACGCCGCCGCGGGAGCCGAGCACGGCGACGATGCTGGACGCGCCGCTCTGCCGGCCGGACGGCCCGAGCGACTGCTCGGCCATGTTGCCGCCGGCCTCGCCGAGCGCCCGCCGCAGCGCGGCGAGCATGTCCTCGAGCGTCAGCGGCTGGGTGAGGAAGTACTTCGCCCCCTTCTGGAGGCTCATCAGCAGCGCCTGGTGGTCGTGGCTGATGGTGAGGATGGGCAGCTTCGGGTTCTCGGCCGAGATCTGGCCGATCATCTGCAGCGCCTTCGACTTGTCGGCGTCGAGGGTGACGATCGCCAGGTCCGGGGTGTTGTCGCGGACCACGTCGAGGAAGTAGTCGTACCGGGCGCACTCGGCTTCGAGCCAGACGAAGTCGACGCCCATCAGGAGGGTGCGGAGCGACTCGCGGGTGGACTCGTTCGGGTCTACGATCGCCACGCGTTGCATGAGGCCACCAGAATCAAGGGGTGCGAGTCAGGGTTCCGCCGCTCGCGGCGTTGCAGGGCGTGCCCTGCAACGCCGCGAGCGGCAGAACCAGCGGTCACATCAGGGGCCGACCGGAGCCGCGGGCAGCACCGCCGGCTCGGTCGGGGTCGTTTCCACCGGGGCGCCCGGCACCGGCCGCAGGCTCCCCGGCTCGAAGGACGGCAGCGTCGGGGCGATCGGCGCCACCCCCGGCTCGAAGCTCGGGGCCGACACCGGCACCACCGGGGCCATCGGGGCCGCGGGGGTCGTCGGGGCCGCCGGGATGGCCACCGTCACCGGGGCCGTCGCGGGGGCGGTCCGGGCCGCGTGGCCGTGGTGGGTCGGGTTGGTGCCGCAGGCACCCGCCGCGCACCCGGCCGGCAGCATCGTCCCGTTCGGACCGTAGCACACGTTCCCGACGCACGGGTAGACGCCGGCGGGGTCGCACTTCCAGGCGGCGTTGTAGCAGCGGCCGGTCCACACCTTCCGCTGGCCGCGCGGCGCCTCCAGGATGTTCTCCAAGAATAGTTCATAATCGTCGGGGCTGCGCGTCTCGCGGCCCGGCAGCCGCTTCGGAACCTGGTTGCAGTCCAGCGGGTGAACCAGCCGCGGCGTCACCAGGATGACGAGCTCACTCTCCCGCTCCTCGTACCGGATGCTGCTGAACAGGGTGCCGGCGTACGGCAGGTCGCCGAGGACCGGCACCTTGTTGGCCGTCGCCTGCACGCTGTTCTGGATCAGCCCGCCGATGGCGAACGTCTGGCCGCTCTCCAGCTCGACGGCCACCGAGACCGAGTTCTGGTTGAACCCGGGGGTCGCCCCGAACGTGGTCTGGATGCCGAGGCCCTGGTTCACGGTGCGGGTCCGCGGGTTCACCTCGAGCCAAATCTTGCCGTTGCCCATCACGATCGGCACGACGTCGAGCGTGGTGCCGATCTGCTCGAGGATCACGCCGGGGCCGTTGATGCCGCTGGCCGGCCCGAGCACCGCCTGCTGACCGCCGGCCTGGAACTGAGCGGGGCGGCCGCTCTGGGTGACGACGCGCGGCTCGGCCAGGAACTTCGCCATCCCCTCGGCCCGCAGCGCCTGGAGGGCGCTGAAGAACCCGGCCGGGGCGACGCCGAGCTGGAAGTTGGCGTTCGGGCTGAACGCCACGGTGCCGCTGCCGAACCCGGTCGGCGGCGTGAGGAGGCCGCTGACGAGGCTGTTGAACGTCACGCTCTTGCCGCTGACGGCGAAGTCGAACCCGCGGCTGCGGATCTCGCTGCGGTCCACGGTGGCGATGACCACGTCGATCTGGACCTGCTGGACGCCGCCGATCTGGAGCATGTTGATGACGTTGCCCGGGGTGCCGCCGACCTGGCTGACGGCCAGCCGGTAGATCGTGTCGGCCTCCTGCGGCGTCGTCACGTACCCGCTCAGGATGAGCGTGTTCCCCAGGCCCGGCGTCACCTCGACGTTGGCCGTCGGGGCGGTGCGGGCGATGATCGTCTTGAGCAGCTCGAAGTCCGGCTGGACGACCACGTCGTACACCTGCCGCGGCCGGTCCTTGAACAGCACGGTGATCTGCGCCAGGCCCGGCCCGCGGCCGGTGAGGAGCAGCACCTTCGGGTTGTTCGGGTCGGTGCGGACCTGGACGAAGTCCTCGCGGCTGACCAGGATGTCGGCCGGGATGTCCGGGAGCTTGCCGTCGAAGCGGACGAACCCGCCGACGGGGATGATCAGGGCGTTGGTCCGCGGGTCGATCTTGACCGCCGGAACGCCGGTGTCGCGCTCGGGGGGCGGGTTCTTGGGATCGACCTTGTTGTCCTGGGCGGCCACGGCGGGAATCGCCGGGAAGCCCGGGGGCTGGGCCTGGACGAGCCCGGCGATGCCGGCCGTCAGCACCAGCCCCCAGAGGAGCGGCCGTCGGGGGGTCGTGGTCGGGTGCATCCGTTCACCTCTCCTCGCGTAGGGGGCGGGGCAGCCCGCCCCGCGTTCCGGTCCGGTTTCCCCCCCGCCCGGGCCGGGGCGGGGAGGGGCGTTATCCCCGGGCGGTCCCGGGGCGGCGGCCGTGGATCGGCCCGCCGGGGCGACCCGCCCCCCCGGCCGGCGTCGTGCCGACCGAGGGGGTGGGGTTGGTTCCTTCAGTCCGGGCGAAGCCCGGGGATGGCTGTCCCCGGGCTTTCGGCCCGGTTCGCTCAGTCCACCCGCTGCTCGGGCGCGGGCTTCGGCGTCGGGGCCGGGGCGGGCGTCGGCTGCTCGGCCGGTTCCGCGGCGGCGGTGCCGCGCACTTCACCG
>DASPHQ010000614.1:0-2069 GCA_035629595.1 Urbifossiella sp.
CGCCGTCGGCCGCGGCGCGCTGCAGCCACTGCGGCACCGCGTCCTCGTGGACGCGGGTGGTGCGCGCCGGCACGCCGGCCCGGCGGAAGTACTTTTGCGCGAGGATGTCCACCGCCACCTGCGACCACCCGGCGGGGACCATCACGTCCTTCATCTCGAACACGACCGACCCGTTCGGGTTGACGATCTTCGAGACCCGCGGGGCGAAGGTGATGCCGGCGAACGGGTCCTGGCCTTCGCGGGTGAAGCGACGGGTGATCTGCATGGCGAGTCGTCTCTCGGTTAACCCGGCCGGCGGTGTCCCGCGCGGCCGGACTTCATCTTGCCTTCACGGCGCCGCCGCCGGGGTAGGGAGTCGGCCCACAGCCGTCCGCGAACTTTGACACGCGGCCCTACCACCGGCGTGACCCATCCATCCCCGAGAGCCGTTCCGGCCGACCTTGGTCAAGCGCCGAGGTTGCGTCGGGGAAGTGATCGTAGGCTCGGGGCAACCCTGACGGGTAGTACAGAACTCGAACCGTAAGCGCCCGAGTCCGGTTACGGGCGCGAGCTCACCGGATGGCGTAGAGCTCACGCCGGATTTGCGCAAGGGGTCAACCGGAATTGCCCGCAGCGGGGTCCGAACCGGGGACGAACGGCAGCGTCAGCCCGGCCTGGTCCTGGTACTTCCCCTTCTTGTCGGCGTAGCTCGTTTTGCACACCTCGAGCGCCTTCAAGAAGATGATCTGCGCGATCCCCTCGCCGGAGTAAATCTTCGCCGGCAGCGGCGTCGTGTTGCTGATCTCGATCGTCACCCGGCCGCGCCACTCGGGCTCCAACGGGGTCACGTTCACGATGATGCCACAACGTGCGTACGTCGATTTTCCGACGCAGACGCACAGGATGTCCCGCGGGATTTCGAGGTACTCGACCGTCTCGGCGAGGGCGAAGCTGTTCGGCGGGATGATGCAGTGGTCGCCTTCCACGTCCACGAACGACTTCGGGTCGAACTGCTTGGGATCGACCGTGCGGCCCCACACGTTCGTGAACACCTTGAAGTGCCGGTCCACGCGCACGTCGTAGCCGTAGCTCGTCACCCCGTAGGAGATCACCCCGGGGCGGCTCTGCTGGGCCGCGAACGGCTCGATCTTCACGTCCCGCTCGATCATCCAGTCGGGGAGCACGCCCATCGCAGCCGCCTTCCACAGGGTCCGGGGTCGCCCCACCCTCATCGGCACCCGCCGCCGGGGAGACGCACCACGACCGTGAGCTGACGCGGGGGGTGGGCGGAATGCAATCTCAGTTGCCGCCCAACCCGCAGATTCGTTACAGAGTGTGCCCCCACCCCGGAGGCCGAGACATGGCGTTCTGGTTGTTCAAGGTCGAACCCGGCTGCTACAGCTACGCCGACCTGACCCGCGACAAGAAGACCAACTGGGACGGCGTCTCGAACGCCGCGGCGCAGAAGAACCTGCGGGCCGTGGCGAAGGGCGACCGCGTGTTCCTGTACCACACCGGCGACGAGAAGAGCGTGGTCGGCGTCATGGAGGTGACCGTCGGCCCGACGCCCGACCCGGGCGACGAGGCCGGCAAGAAGGTGTTCGTGACCGTGAAGCCGGTGAAGGAGCTGGCGGCGCCGGTGTCGCTGGCGACGATCAAGGCCGACCCGGCGTTCGCCGGCTGGGACCTGGTGCGGCTGCCGCGGCTGTCGGTGATGCCGGTGTCGGCCGAGCAGTGGGCGCGGGTCGAGGAGCTGGCCGGCTGATCGGGCGAAGCCCACCCGTTGCAACGGGTGGGCTTTCTCGGTCGTCACTCCGCGCCGAGCCGCCAGAAGAACACCGCCCCCGCGGCGCCGGTGCTGGCGACGTAGCGCCCGTCCGGGCTCGCCGCCACCCGCAGCGCCGGGCCGACGTGCGCCGCCAGCGTCTGCACGTTCGCCCCGGTCGCCGCGTCCCACACGCGCACCGTGTGGTCGAACCCGCTCGACACCACCACCGCCCCGCCCCGCGCCCACGTCACGCCGGTGCAGCGGTCGGTGTGCCCCTTCCACGCCGCCAGCTCGGCGCCGGTCGCCGCGTCCCACACGCGCA
>DASPHQ010000615.1:0-4850 GCA_035629595.1 Urbifossiella sp.
GGGGGGGGGGGAGGGGGGCGGACATCCCGAACCGTCCGTGGCTACGCCGGGAGCGCGCGATCCGTGCGTCCCGTCTGGCGTGGGTGCGAATCTGTGAGGCTGGGCAGAAACTAATCCCTGCGCGTTGGGGCGTCAAGAGCCGATCGCGGAATCTCAGAAAATTCTCCCCGACTCCTGCGACCGCTACGACCCGTCGCCCTTGCCCCGCTTCGCGGACCGGCACCCCCGGCCGAACCGTCACGACCCTCCGGGTGCCAGGGAATTGCAGCGGGATTCGCTCAAGTCGGGCTTTGGCGCCGGCGCAAGGGCGCCATACGGTACAGCGTCCGGTGGGTAGAGCACCGGCCGGCCGAGCCGCAGACCGGGACCAACCCCACCAGCACGGACGACACACCAACGAGTTGAAGGAGCGGACCATGTTCGCCAAGCGTCTTGTCCTCGCCCTGGCCGCCCTGGCCGTGATGATCCCGCTGACCGGCTGTCGGAACAACCGCTGCTGCAAGAGCAACTCGGTGAGCGCCGCCCCGTCGTGCTGCCCGGCCCCGGGCGCCCTTCCGCCGGGCGTGCTGCCGCCGGCCGGGTTCTAACGGTCGGGGTGATCGTCGCGAAGCCCGGGGACGGCCGTCCCCGGGCTTTCACCCATTACCATCCACTCCAACGCCGCCCCCGGTCCGACCGGCGCCGCGGCGCCAACTCCTTCCGCCGTTCCCCCCGCCCCCACCGGTCGCGGCCGCGCGGCCGTCTGCGTCATTTACACCCGGGGCAGTTTGCCCGCGGCCGAGGCGGGGCGCACGATTGCGCACCGGCAGAGGAACGCCGCGGCCCACGGTCCCCGACGCGGACCGTGGCGGCCGAGCGCTGCCCCCAGGGACGGCCGGAACGGACTCCCGGCCCCCGACGGATCGAGGCTCCCGTCCCGCGCCCGTGCCGCACCGCGAAGGAGGTTCCCGTGTCCCGTCGTCTGATCCTGTTCGGCCTGCTGGCCGCGTCGCAGTTGTCCGCCGGCTGTTGGTGCGTCCGCGAGCGGATCGCCTGGCGGTGGCAGAACCACATCGGCGTCGGTGGTGGCCCGGCGTGCGGCCCCGTGTGCGCCCCGGCGTGCAACGCCACGCCCGCGTTCCGCATCCCGAGCCCGGTGGTCGGCGTGCCGGTCGCCGGAGTCCCGATCGGCGCCCCCGGTTGCTCCACCTGCACCACGGGCCACGACGCCGGTCCGGTCGGCTACGGCGGCCCGGTTGGGTATGCCGTGCCGGCGTTCGGCCACGGCCCGGTCGGCGCCCCGCCGATCATCGGCAGCCCGATGCCGCTCGGCGCCCCGCGGATCGACACGCCGATGACCAACGGCGCCCCGAAGAACTGAGCCGCCGCGGGCGGGTACAATGCCACCCCGGGTTCCGCCCGGGGTGGCTTCGTTTCGGGGGTGCGTCATGTCCGACCCCGCCGTCCGCGTCGCGGTACGTCCCGACCGCGTGGCCGTGCTGACAATCGACCAGCCCGGCGCGAAGGTGAACGTCCTCACGGTGCCGCTGTGGGACGAACTCGAAGCCGCCCTCGACGCGCTGCCGCCCGACCTGACGGGGTTGGTGATCGCGAGCGGCAAGCCCGGCTGCTTCATCGCCGGCGCCGATCTCAACCTGCTGGCGAACGCCACCCCCGGCGACCCGGCCGTGAAGGCGTTCATCGAGGAGGGGCTGCGCGTGCTGGCGAAGCTGGAGGCGCCGCCGTTCCCGACCTGCGCCGCGATCGACGGCGTGGCGCTCGGCGGCGGGCTGGAACTCGCGCTGGCGTGCGATTACCGAATGACCGGGTTGAACGAGAAGATTAGACTCGGGCTACCGGAGGTCATGCTCGGGCTCATTCCAGGATGGGGTGGTACACAGCGCTTGCCCCGGATTGTCGGAATACGAGCTGCCCTCGGGATGTTGTTATCAGGCGTGCCGCTCGAAATGCATGATGCCGCCAGAGCTGGTTTGATCGATGGTGGGTGGTTATCGGAGACGCTAATCGATGCTTGCGTCAAGCTGATGGAGGCGCGGCCGCTATCACGAGACTCGAAGCTCGGGCCAGTTTTGCGACTGGACTCTGTTCAAGAGGTCGAGTCTGAATCTAGAGCGGCGGAGGAGGTGAATCGCGTCGTCCGAGCAGGCGCGGGTCGCTGTCTGCGTGACGCAATCCCAATCGAAACCGAAGCGTTCCTGCGGCTGGCCGGGTCGGACGAGTCGCGGGCGAAGATCGCCGCGTTCTTCGCGGGACGGAAGCGGTAGCCGGGTAGAACGGACCGCGGTATTGTGAAGGACCGAGCCGGAGAACCGAAATGAGCCCCGCTGCCGCCAGCGTGCTAAATTCCGCACTCTCGCTTCCCGAGGCCGAGCGGCTCGAAGTCGCTGCCGCTCTCATCGATTCTGCCGACGCACCACCCGGCATGAGAAGCGCCGAGGAGTGGGAAGCCGAGATCGCCCGCCGGTCGGCCGAGATCGACGCCGGGACGGCCGAACTCATCCCGTGGGAGGTCGTCCGCGACCGCGCGCGGGAGCGGCTGTTGGGTCGTCCGAATGGCTAACGTCTCGCTCCACCCGGCCGCCGCCGCCGACTACGACGACGCCCACGAGTGGTACGCGGACCGCGACCCGGCCGCGGCCGACGGCTTCGAGGCCTAGGTACAGCACGCCCTTCGCACCCTCGCCGCACTCCCCGAGATCGGCGCCCCGTGCGATCGCCTCCACCGAATCTGGCCGGTCGGGAAGTACCCCTATGCCCTCGTCTACCGACTCGTATCCGGCGACGTGCTGGTCGTCGCGGTGAAGCACGACCGACAGCGGCACGGGTTCTGGAAGAAGCGCGTCTGATCACGCGCACCGGACGCCGGCCGATTTCGCCCCTTGCCGCTGTCGGGGCCGCGCCTACAACTCTCTCAATTGTGAACCAGGCGTCACTTTTGTCGTTTCTTCACAGTTGGCAGGAGTGCGACGCGGCGGATTAGCGGAGGCCGGGAGCGATGGCGATCACGAAGGAACAGAAGACCGAACTCATCGGACAGTACCGACGCGCCGAGCAGGACAGCGGCTCGCCGGAGGTGCAGGTCGCGCTGCTCACCGCCCGGATCACGTACCTGACCGAGCACATGCGGGCGCACAAGAAGGACTTCTCCAGCCGTCGCGGGCTGCTGAAGCTGGTCAGCCAGCGGGCCGACCTGCTCAAGTACCTCCGCGAAACGGACCGCGAGAAGTACCTCGCCCTCATCGCCCGGCTCGGCCTGCGGAAGTAACCGCCGGCCCAGGTGATCCATCCTCCCGCTCGCGGCCGCCGGGGTGAAACCCCCGGGCCGCCGGACGAACGTCGTCCGCCCCGCACCGCCGCACGCGCACCCTGCCGGTCATCGGAAAGGGAACCATCCGTGCCGGTCAGCCACGCAACCGTCGAGCTCCCCATCGGGAGCGGCACCCTCGTCCTCGAAACCGGTAAGCTCGCCAAACAGGCCCACGGGGCCGTCACCGTCCGCTACGGCGACTCCGTCGTCCTCTGTGCTGTCGTCGAGGGGAACGTCATCCCCGGCCGCGACTTCTTCCCCCTCCAGGTGGAGTACCGCGAGCGCACGTACGCCGCGGGCAAGTTCCCCGGCGGGTTCATCAAGCGCGAGACGCGCCCCTCCACCAAGGAGACGCTCACCTCGCGGCTCATCGACCGGCCCACCCGGCCGCTGTTCCCCGTCGGCTACGTCAACGAAGTCCAGATTCACTGCACCGTCATCTCGGCCGACCCCGAGAACGACACCGACGTGCTCGCCCTCATCGGCGCTAGCGCCGCCCTGCACGTCAGCCACATCCCGTTCCTCAAGCCGCACGCTGGCGTCCGCATCGGCCGCGTCGACGGCCAACTCGTCGTCATGCCGACGATCCCGCAGATGGAGACGAGCGAGCTCGACCTGATCGTCGCCGGCACCGAGGACGCCATCGTCATGATCGAGGGCTTCGCGCGGGAGCTGCCCGAGCAGGAGACCGGCGACGCCATCGCCGAGGCGCAGCGGCAGTGCAAGCTCATCATCGGCGCCATCCACGAGCTGCGCGAGAAGGCCGGCCTCGGCAAGAAGGTGCTCCCCGACGCCCCGGCCGCCGATGAGCTGGCCGAGGCCATCTACAAGAAGCACGGCGCCGAGTTCCGCACCCGCTACCTCACGACCGGCAAGAAGGCCCGCAACGACGCGCTCGACCAGTTCAAGACGACGCTCAAGGCCGAGTACGCCCCGGACGGCGCCACCGACGCCAAGTACACGTCGGCCCAGGTGTCGGCGGCGGTGTCGGCGATCCGCGAGCGGGTGTTCCGCGAGATCACCCTGAGCGGCACCCGCATCGACGGCCGCGCGCCGAAGGACCTGCGCGCCATCGGCAGCGAGGTGAGCGTGCTGCCGCGGACGCACGGCACGGCCGTGTTCCAGCGCGGCGAGACGCAGGCGCTCGTCGTCGCCACGCTCGGCACCGTCGGCGACGAGCAGCGCGTCGAGGGGGTGCAGGAGGAGTACTCGAAGAAGTTCTGGCTCGACTACAACTTCCCGTCGTACTCGGTCGGCGAGTGCAAGCCGATCCGCGGGCCGGGCCGCCGCGAGATCGGCCACGGCATGCTCGCCGAGCGGTCGCTCAAGGCCGTCATCCCGCCGGCGACGCGGTTCCCGTACACGATCCGGCTCGTCAGCGAGATCCTGGAGTCGAACGGCTCCAGCTCGATGGCGTCGGTGTGCGGCGGGACGCTCGCCATGATGGACGCCGGGGTGCCGATCAAGCGGCCGGTCGCCGGCATCAGCATCGGCCTGGTGATGGAGAAGGACCAGCACGTCCTCATCACCGACATCCAGGGCG
>DASPHQ010000616.1:0-8009 GCA_035629595.1 Urbifossiella sp.
GCGTTCTCGGCCCCGACGGGCTATCTTAAACCATCCCGCCCCACCGCCTTCCGCGGTCCCGCCTCATGCCGTTCCGCCTGTCTGCCCTCTGCGCCCTGCTGCTCGCCGGACCCGCGGCCGCCGGCCCGCCCACGTTCGAGACCGACATTCAGCCGATCCTCACGCGGTTCGGCTGCAACCAGGGTGCGTGCCACGGCAAGGCCCGTGGGCAGAACGGGTTTCAACTGTCGCTCCTCGCCTTCGATCACGACGCCGACCACGCCGCTCTCACGACGGAGGCCCGCGGCCGGCGCGTTTTCCCGGCCAGCCCGGCGAACAGCCTGCTGCTCACGAAGGGAACGGGAAGCGTCCCCCACGGCGGCGGCAAGAAAGTTCCGACCGACGGCCCCGAGTACCGCACGCTGCTGGAGTGGATCGCCGCCGGCGCCCCGCGCACCCCGGCCGACGCGGCGAAGATCGTGCGCATCACGGTGTCGCCGCCGACGAAGCAACTGAAGTTCGGCGAGAAGGTGCAGCTGACGGTGACCGCCCACTGGTCCGACGGCCGCACCACCGACGCGACCCGGCTGGCGCAGTTCTCGTCCAGCGAGAACGTGTACGCCGCCGTGGACCCGACCGGCCTCGTCACCGCCGGACCGATCCCGGGCGAAGCCGCGATCATGGCGCGGTTCATGGAACGGTTCGCCGTCGCCCCGATCGTCATCCCGCTACCCGGCGCCGTGCCGGCCGAGGTGTACGACCGGCTGCCGCGGCGGAACTTCATCGACGGCCACGTCTGGGCGAAGCTCCGCCAGCTCGGTCTGACGCCGTCCGAACCCGCTGGCGACGCCACGTTTCACCGTAGGGCATTCCTCGATATCATCGGTCGGCTGCCGACGCCGGACGAGACGCGGGCGTTCCTCGCCGACCCGGCCGCCGACAAGCGCGAGAAGCTGATCGACCGGCTGTTGCAGCGGCCGGAGTACGCCGACTTCTGGGCGAACAAGTGGACCGACCTGCTGCGGCCGAACCCGTACCACGTCGGCATCAAGGCGACGTACAACCTCGACCAGTGGCTGCGCCGGGCGTTCCGCGAGAACATGCCGTACGACCGGTTCGCCCGCGAACTCATCGCCGCGAAGGGGAGCACGTTCACGAACGGCGCCGTGGTGATGTACCGCGACCGCCGCGACCCGGCCGAGCTGACCACGCTCGTGGGGCAGATCTTCCTCGGCGTCCGGCTCGACTGCGCGAAGTGCCACCACCACCCGTTCGAGGTGTGGAGCCAGGACGATTTTTACAGCTTCGCCGCGTTCTTCGCCCGCATCGGCCGCAAGGGAACGGGCATCTCGGCCCCCATCTCCGGTGGCGAAGAAACCGTCTTCACCGCGCCGGCGGGTTCGGTCAAGCACCTGCTCACCGGCCGCACCATGACGCCGACGCCGCTGCTCGGCAAGGCGCTGGACATCCCGCCGGACCAGGACCCGCGCGACGTGCTGGCCGCGTGGGCGACGGCCCCGGACAACCCGTTCTTCTCGAAGGTGATCGTCAACCGCGTGTGGGCCGACCTGATGGGCCGCGGCATCGTGGACCCGGTGGACGACCTCCGCGCCACGAACCCGCCGTCGAACCCCGAGCTGCTCGACGCCTTGGCCGCCGACTTCCGCACGAACGGTTACGACCTGAAGAAGCTGATCCGCACGATCACGACGAGCCACGTCTACGGGCTGAGCACGGCCCCGAACGACCGCAACGCCGCGGACCTGCGGAACTACTCGCGCCACTACCGCCAGCGGCTGCGGGCCGAGGTGCTGCTCGACATGGCGAGCGACGTGACCGGCGTGCCGGAGGTGTTCGCCGCGATGCCGCCGGGCAGCCGGGCGATCGAAGTGTGGACGGCGCGGACGCCGAACGAGTTCCTGGACAGCTTCGGCCGCCCCGACCCGAACCAGGACCCGCCGTGTGAGCGGACCAGCGACACGACCGTGGTGCAGGCGCTCCACCTGATGAACAGCCCGAACCTCCACCGCAAGGTGACGGCGGAAAACGGTCGTGCGGCGAAGCTGGCTGCAAGTGACAAGCCGCCCGCGGCGGTCGTCGAGGAGCTGTACCTGCGGGCGTACGGCCGGCTGCCGAGCGACGCCGAGAAGGCCGCGGCCGTGCGGCGCTTCGAGCGACCGGGGGCGACGCGGCGGCAGGCGACGGAAGACCTGACGTGGGCGCTGCTGAACACGCCCGAGTTCGTGTTCAACGACTGAAGTAGAATGGCTGGAGACGAACGCCCGGGAGGAACGGATGATGTGGTCACCGTTACCAGCCGAAGTTGTAGACCTGCTGTGCGGCGCCGAGCGACCCGACGGGACGACGACCTGGGAGCAGGCCGCCCGCAAGGTCAACGAGTACCGGACCCTGGAGGACGATTACGACGGCCAGGGTGCGAAGGCTCCCGCCCCCGAGGTCTGCGACGGGATGCTGGAACTAGTTCGGGGTCTTGAGGGGCGGGGCGCGTCCGCCCCGACCTGCGTGACGTCCGGGGTGAACGGGTCCGTGAACCTGGAATGGGATTACCCGGGTGGCGTGTCGGCGACGGTCGAGGTCACGGACGTGGACGAGGCCGCAGTGTACTTACTCGCGCCGCACCGGGAGCCGGGCTACTGGGTGTTGAACCAAACCGCCGCGGTCTGACTACACCCCCGAGAACACGAGCTGCGCCGTCGTGCGGGAACCGATCATCTGATACGCCGAACGGAGTTGTTTCGATGCCCGCATTCGCGAACTGCGCCGGCGTCAGCCGCCGCGACTGCCTCCAGCTCGGCCTCGGCGCGCTGCTCGGCGGCGGGCTCGCGTCCGCCCTCCGTGCGAAGGCCAGCGGCCCGGGCGCCGCCCCGCGGCAGGCGAAGGCGTGCATCCTGATCTGGATGGACGGCGGGCCCACGCACTACGAAATGTTCGACCCCAAGCCGAACGCCCCCGCCGAGTTTCGCGGCGAGTTCGGCACCGTCGCCACGGCGGTGCCCGGCGTCCGCTGCTCCGAGCACATGAAGCAGCTCGCCGGGCAACTCGGCAAGTATGCGATGATCCGCTCGGTCCGCCACGACCAGGGGAACCACGGCGCCGGCAACCACTACCTCATGACCGGGGCGCCGCCGCGCATCCCGGTCGGGTGCGGGGCGTTCGTCAGCTTCCACCCCAGCATGGGCTCGGTCGTCGCGGCCGAGAAGGGGGCGCCGGCCGGGCTGCCGCCGTACTTCTCCATCCCGACGATGAGCCGGTCCGGCGGGCCGAACTTCCTCGGCGCCAAGTACGCCCCGTTCGTCGTGGACGGCAACCCGAGCTCGCCCGGCTTCCGCGTCCGCGACGTGGCGCTGCCGACCGGCCTCACCGACGACCGCTTCGCCACCCGCACCGACGTGCGCCGCGAGGTGGACACGTTCCGCCGCGACACCGACCGCGCCGCCGCGGACCCGGCCGTGGCGCTCGACGAGCACTACGTGCAGGCCCACGACCTGATGAACTCGGCGGCCGCGCAGGCCGCGTTCGACATCGGCCGCGAGCCGGAGCGCACCCGCGAGCGGTACGGCAAGAACGCCCTCGGCCAGCGGCTGCTGCTGGCCCGCCGGCTGGTCGAGGCCGGGGTGCCGTTCGTGACCGTGTACGACGGCGGCTGGGACCACCACACGAAGCTGTTCGAGTCGCTGAAGGGGCGATTGCCGAGCTGGGACAACAGCGTGGCCGCGGTGATCGAGGACCTGTCGCAGCGCGGTATGCTCGACGACACGCTGGTGATCGCGCTCGGCGAGTTCGGCCGAACGCCGCAGATCAACAAGGACGCCGGCCGCGACCACTGGTCGAACGCCATGAGCATCCTGTTCGCCGGCGGCCGCACGCCCGGCGGGCGCGTGATCGGCGCCACCGACACGCGCGGGTTCGCCGCGGTCGAGCGGGTGCTGTCGCCGGAGAACTTCGTCTCGACGGTGTACGCGAAGCTCGGCATCGACCCCGGCAAGGTGCTGTACGCCCCGAACGGCCGGCCGTCGCACCTGGTCAGCGACCCGACGCCGATCCGCGAGCTGATGTAAAGCGGGGATTGGCCGCAAAGAGGCACAAAAGACACAAAATGAAGCAGCAATCGAGCCGGTTCTCTGACTTCATTTTGTGTCTTTTGTGCCTCTTTGCGGCCAATCCGACGTCCGCCCTCGCGGCCCCTCCCACTATCACCCACCTCTTCCCCGCGGGCGGGTCACGCGGCGGCACCGTCGAGGTGACCGCGGCCGGCACGTTCGACCCGTGGCCGGCGAAGGTGTGGGTCAGCCGACCCGGGCTGACCGTCACGCCGGCGAAGGACAAGGGGAAGTTCACGGTCGCCGTCGCGGCTGACGCAGCACCGGGCGTGTACTGGCTGCGCGCCCACAACGCCGACGGCGCCAGCCCGCTGCGGCCGTTCGTCGTCGGCACGCTCCCCGAAATCGTGGAGATTGAACCGAACGACGAGGCGGGACAGGCCAAGGTGAACGACGCGCCCGGGGTGGTGGTGAACGGCCGGCTCGCAAAGGCCGGCGACGTGGACTGCTTCGCTGTCGCGCTGAAGGCGGGTCAGACGCTCGTCGCGTCGGTCGATGCGAATGGCACCCTGAAGTCGCCGATGGACGGCGTGTTGCAGGTCGTGTCGCCCGACGGCTTCGTCGTCGAGCAGAACAACGACCGCCGCGGCATGGACCCGCAGCTGGCGTTCACCGCCCCCGCCGCGGGCACCTACGTCGTCCGGCTGTTCGCGTTCCCGTCCACGCCGGACTCGAGCATCCGCCTGTTCGGGTCCGACGCCTGCGTCTACCGCCTCAGCCTCACCACCGCCGGCTTCGCCGACCACCCGATGCCGCTGGCCGTCGGGCCGGACGGCGGGCCGGTCCGGGTGGTCGGGTGGAACGTCCCCGACGCCGCGAACCGGGTCGAGGTGCCGAAGGGCGCGCCCGGCCCGACCGACGTGTTCCACCCGCTCCTCGGCAACGTGCTGCGGGTGCGGCGCGAGACGATTCCCGTGATGGACGCCTGCGACCTCCGGCCGAACGCCCTCCCCCCACCGTTCGCCGCGACCGCCCGGCTCGACCCGGCCGGCACACCGTTCGAGGTCGCGGTGGCGGGCAGGAAGGGGCAGGCGCTTGCGGTCCAAGTGGATAGCCGCGGCTTCGGGCTGGACGTGAACCCGGTCGTCCGCGTCACCGGACCGGACGGGAGGCAACTGGCCCGCGCCGAGCCCGGCAAGTTGCACAGTGACACCGCGTTGACATTCACCCCGACGGCCGACGGCGACTACAAGGTGACCGTCTCCGACCTGTACGGCGCGGCCGGCCGGCGGAGCGTGTTCCTCCTCAAGGTCGCCGCCCCCGAACCGGACTACGAGTTGACCGTGCCCGCCGACCGCGTCGCGGTCCCGCCCGGCAAGTCGGCGGACGTAACGGTGAAAGTCGTGCGGCGGAACGGGTTCGCGAAGCCGGTCGAGGTCGTGGCCGAGGGGTTGCCCGAGGGCGTTACGGCGAAGTCGAAGGCGGACGCGAACGCGGTGACTGTGACGCTGTCGGCCGGGAAGGCCGGCGCGGCGGGGGCGTTCCGATTGGTCGGCCGGGTGGCGGGCGAGCCGGGTCTGACGCGGCCGGCCCGCGCCCCGAACGGCGAGTTCGACGAACCCACCGCCGACCTGTGGGTGACGGTCAGCGACACCCCGGTGTCACCGACGCCGCCGAAGAAGAAGCGCTAGCCGCGGCAGCCGGTACGCCTCGCGGGCGTTCTCGGCCATCACCTTGCGGTACACCGCGTCGCCCTTTCCCTTCACGAACTCGGTGGCGAGCGCCACCACCCGCGCCAGCGGGGCGTAGTGGTCGCTCACAGGCCAGTTGGTGCCGAACACCAGTCGGTCGGTGCCGAACGCGGCCCACGCCGCGTCGAGGACCGGGCGGTAGAACGCCGGGGCGGTCGGCGCCCGCTGCTCGCGGCGGCGCGTCGAGTCGGCGAGCGCCGAAAGCTTGCACCATACCGTCTGCACCGCGGCCGCAGCCTTCAGCGCGTCGAGCCACTCCGCCGGCGGATCGCGCCCGTCGATCAGCGGGTTGCCGAGGTGGTTCACCACGATCCGAACGCCGGGGATGCGGTCCGCCAGCCACGCCGCCTCCGTGAACGCCCGGTGGTCGCCGTTCACGTCGAGAGTGCGGCCGGCGTCCGCGAGCGCCTTCAAGCGGTCGAGTTGGTCGCGGTCGGTGCGGCAGGCCCGCACCTCGGTCGCGGACACGCGGATGCCGACGAACTTCGGGTCGGCCGCGAGCCGGGTCAGGTGGCGCACGAAGTCGCGGTCCGACGGCACCAGCCGGCCGACGACGCCGAGGAGGAACGGGTCGTCCTTCGCCAGCCCGAGCAGCCAGTCGGTGTCCTCGACGCGCGGACTCGCCTCCACGACCACGGTGCCGGTGACGCCGAGCGGCGCCGCCAGCCGGCGATACTCGGCCGGCAGCACCGGGCGGTACAACACGCGGTCGTCCTTCCCCGGCCACGGCACGCCGCCGGGCCGGGTCGGGTCGTAGAAGTGGGTGTGCGTGTCGATCACCTCGGCGGCCGGCTGCCCGGCCGCGGCGCCGAGTGACAACGCGGTGACACCGGCGGCCAGGGCCTCGCGGCGGGTCGGGGTCACGCGAGAATCTCCTTCACCACGCGGCCGTGGACGTCGGTGAGGCGGAAGTCGCGGCCGGCGGACCGGAACGTCAGCCGCTCGTGGTCGAGGCCGAGGCAGTGGAGCATGGTGGCCTGCACGTCGTGGACGTGGACGGCGTTCTCGGCCGGGTGGAAGCCGAGTTCGTCGGTGCTGCCGAACGTGACGCCGCGCTTGACGCCGCCGCCGGCCATCCAGATCGTGTACGCCTGCGGGTGGTGGTCGCGGCCGAGGCTGCGGCCGAGCGTCGGGTTCGACTCGACCATCGGCGTCCGCCCGAACTCGCCGCCCCACACCACGAGCGTGCTGTCCAGCAGCCCGACCCGCTTCAGGTCGGCGACCAGCGCGGCGCTCCCGCGGTCGGTTTCGCCGCAGTTCTTCCGCAGGTTCCCGGTCACGTCCGAGTGCCCGTCCCACCCCTCGTGGTAGATGGTGATGGTGCGGACGCCGCGCTCCACCATGCGGCGGGCCAGCAGGCACGCCCGCGCGAAGCTCGGCTTCGCCGGCTCCGCGCCGTACAGCTCCAGCGTTTCCTTGCTCTCGCGCGACAGGTCGGTCAGTTCCGGGGCGGCGGTCTGGAGGCGGAACGCCATCTCGTACGCGGCCGTGCGGGTGGCGATCTCGGGGTCGCCGACCGCGCCCTGGCGGCCGCGGTTCAGTTCGCTCACGAGGTCGAGCGTGTCGCGCTGCTGGCGGGCGTCCACGCCGGGCGGCAGCGACAGGTTCAGGATCGGGTCGCCGCCGTTGCGGAAGCGCACGCCGGTGTACGTGGTCGGCAGGAACCCGCTCGACCAGCACGCCGGCCCGCCGCTGATGCCGCCGCCGGTGCTCATCACGACGAACGCCGGCAGGTCGCGCGTCTCGCTGCCGAGGCCGTACAGCGCCCACGACCCGATGCTCGGGCGGCCGGGCTGCGAGAAGCCGGTGTTGAAGAAGATCTGGGCCGGGGCGTGGTTGAACTGGTCGGTGTGGACGGCCTTCAGGATGGCGATGTCGTCCACGACGGTGGCGAGCCGCGGCAGCATCTCGGACAGCTCGGCGCCGCTGCGGCCGTGCCGCGAAAAGCGGAAGCGCGGGCCGAGTACAGCGGCGTCGGGGCGGATGAAGGCGTAGCGCTGGCCGCGGATCACCTCCGGCGGCAGCGGCTTCCCTTCGAGCCTGGTGAGTGCCGGCTTGTGGTCGAACAGGTCGAGCTGGCTCGGAGCACCCGCCATGAACAGGTGGATGACGCGCTTGGCTTTGGGGGCAAAGTGCGGTGGCTGCGGGGCAAGCGTCTCGGTGGCCCGACCCGTCGCGCCGGTCAGCAGCGACGCCAGGGCGATCTTGCCGACGCCGA
>DASPHQ010000617.1:0-2684 GCA_035629595.1 Urbifossiella sp.
CTGGGACGACGCCCAGCCCACCCCGACCCAGCTCCGCGCCCGCGCCGCCGCAGCCGAGCGCGCCGCCGACTGGGACGCCGCCCTCGCCGCCTACCTCGACCTCCCCGCCGCCGAGCGCACCGAACCCGCCACCCGCGACCGCCTCGTCAACGCCGCCCGCCGCGCCGCCCAGGCCCGCCGGCACCGCGACCCGGCCTACCAGCAGTTCGCCGCCGCGCTGCCGGTCCGCGACGCTGCCCAGGTGTTCGGCGAGGCCGTCGGCAAGCTCGCCGGTACCTTCGCCGACCCCGGCCGCGCCGCCCCCCGGCGCCTCTGGGCCGCCGGCGTCGAGGAACTCGACCGCGCCCTCGGCAGCCGGGCGTTCGTCGCCCTGTTCCTCACCGACACGCCGGCCGCGAAGGTCGAAGCGTTCCGCCTCGCCCTCCGCGCCGACTGGGCGAACCGGCCCGTCGCCGACCCCCGCGAGGCGCGGGCGCTCCTCAAGAGCCTCCTCGCCGCGGCGCAGGACGACCTCGCCCCGCGGGTGCCTGCCGCGCTCGCCGCCGAGGTGCTGTGCGGCGCCTGCGCCGGCCTCGACGAGTACACCGCCTTCCTCACCCCCGACGTCACCCCCGACGCCGCCGCCGACCTCTCCGGCCACGGCCTGTTCCTCGGCTACGACTCCGACGGCCTCGTCGTGGACGGCGTCGCCCCCGGGTCGTGGGCGGCGTTCCACACCCCGCTGCGGCGCGGCGACCGCGTCGCCCGGGTGAACGGCCGGTCGATGCTCCACGGCCCGCCCGACCTCGCCGACGCCCTCCGCAGCCCGGACGGCATGTTCCACACCCTCGAACTCGTCGCCCCCGGCACCGGGATGCTCTCCGAACTGCGGCTGCCGGTGGCGGCGCCGACGGTGTTCGGCGGGCGGATGGTCGCTGGCCGCGACGGCGTGGGCTACCTCCGCGTCAGCGAGTTCCAGCCGACGACGCCGCGCGAGATCGTCGAGGCGGTCGGCTGCCTGAAGGAGCAGGGGCTGCGGGCGCTGGTGCTGGACGTGCGCGGCAACCCCGGCGGCTCCTTCCTCGCCGGCGTCGAGACCGCCCGCCGCTTCCTCCCGCCGGGGGCCGCCATCGTCACCACGCACGGCCAGCTGCCGCAGGTCGCCGGGCAGACGTTCGCGTCCGCGTCGGGCTCGGCGGCGATCGACCTGCCGCTGGTGCTCCTCATCGACGCCGACACCGCGTCCGCCGCCGAGGTGCTCGCCGCCGCCCTCCGCGACAACCAGCGGGCCGTCCTCGTCGGCGTGGCGACGTTCGGCAAGGGGACGCTGCAGTTCCCGCTCAAGCTGTCCGGGCCGGGCGCCGTCCGCGTCACGATCGCCCGGCTGGTGGCGCCGTCGGGTCCGCTGTCGGCCGGCGTGCTGCCGCACCTGCCGGAAGCCGACCCGCACCGGCAACTGGAGCTCGCCGCCGACCGCGCCGCCGCGCTGCTGCAACCCATGCCGCGGCCGATGCTCGTTCCCTGATCCACGAGCCGTTCTCATTGTGTCTGGTCCACCCCCCCGGGGGTTCACCAGACGCATTGAGTCGGCCAGACGAAACAGCGTTGGAGCGACCGCGGAGCCCACTTTTCGACCGAACTTCAATCCCCCCAACGTGATCGGTCGCACGGATCGATCGCGTCGCGTTTCACGCCCGTTACCAACGGCGGCGGTGTCCGGTTGTTGACGGGGGTGGTTCCGCCTCACCCCGGAGAACGGCCGATGAAGCTCCCCACCATTCTGGCGCTCGCCGCCGCGCTGCTGGTCGTCGCCGGCGGGTCCGCTGCCGCCCAGCCGGCGGTCAAGGACGGCTACGTCAAGGTGCGCGTCGAGGTCGAGTCGCGCGGCGTGCTGAAGATGACCGACAAGGCCGCGACCCTGCTCACCCGCTACCGGTACTTCGACCAGAACGACGACAAGAAGGAGAACCCCACGGCCGAGGGGATCCCGCCGCACCGGATCGAGCTCGACTTCACCCGCCACCCCGAGCTGCGCGAACTGGCGAAGGCGCTCGACAGCAAGGAAGTCGTCCTGACCGGCCTGAGCGAGTTGCGGCACGTGGCGCCGCCCCCTTCGCCGCCGGGCGGGTTCACGGGCGGGATGCCGCCGGCCGGGTTCGGCTTCTACCACCCGATGCCGTCGTGGCACCTGCAACCGACCGTGCTCGTCACCGGCCTCAAGTCCGCACCGGGGAAGCGCTGATGGGACTGTTCACCGACCGCGCCGGCTGCCGGCTCGCCTACGACCGCCGCGGCAGCGGCCCGGCGGTCCTCTTCATCCAGGGCGTCGGCGTCCACGGCGACGGCTGGCTGCCGCAGGTCGAGGCCCTGAGCGACCGCTTCACCTGCCTCACGTTCGACAACCGCGGCGTGGGCCGCAGCGTCCCCGCGGGCGGGCCGATCACCGTGGACGCGATGGCCGTCGACGCCCTCGCCGTGCTCGACGCCGAGGGCGTCGCCGCGGCGCACGTCGTCGGCCACTCGCTCGGCGGGCTGGTGGCGGCGCAGCTGGCGCTGGCGGCGCGCGGGCGGGTGACGAGCCTGGCGCTGCTGTGCACGTTCGCCGACGGGCGGGCCGCGGCGCCGCTGACGCTGCGGATGATGTGGCTCGGGCTGCGGTCGCGGGTGGGGACGCGGGCGATGCGGCGGCGCGGCTTCGCCTCGCT
>DASPHQ010000618.1:0-3696 GCA_035629595.1 Urbifossiella sp.
GACAACCTGACCGTCTGGCTCTCCGCCGACCGGTCCATGGGCTACCCCTCCGAGGTGCCGGAAGGCTGCAAGGTGGCTTGGATGATGGTGGACGAGGACGAGACGGTACCAGAAGGCGTCGATCTGCTGTTCCGTGACTACCCGCTGCGGAAGAAGCCCCTCGCCCTCCCGCTGCTGCCGGTCATCTGCCCGACGGAGACCGTCGAAGGCAAGAACGCCGGAGTCACCTGCGCGACCTGCACCCGGTGCTGGCGTGAATGACCTATCGCCCCGACCGTCTTCGGACGGCGGGGCGTCTCTCCTTCAAGTCCGAAGCACCCGATTCACCCCGCTGAACCCATCCCTATCCTGTCCCAGGCGTTCCCTCCCACGCCACGCTCGCCCGTCGCATATTCCGCTCTCTGAGGCCGCACATGGCCGATCATGCCGATGACCGCACGCCCCACGGCTGCCCATCCGGGTCCGACCACGACCGGGAGGTGCCCGAGATCGATTTGCTCAGCCCGCTCACGATCCGCAGCGTCCGGTTCCGCAACCGCATCGTGATGTCCCCCATGTGCCAGTACGTCGCCAAGGAAGGCCTGGCCGACGACTGGCACCTCGTCCACCTCGGGAGCCGGGCCTCGGGCGGGGTGGCGCTCGTGGTCGTCGAGGCCACCGCCGTCACGCGCGACGGTCGGATCACCCCGGGCGACCTCGGCATCTGGACCGACGACCACGTCGAGCCGCTGGCAAGGATCGCCCGGTTCGTCGAGTCGCAGGGGGCGGTCGCCGGGCTCCAACTCGCCCACGCAGGCCGGAAGGCGAGCTGTGACCTGCCGTGGAAGGGCGGGGCCGGGCTCATGACCACCGATGTCGGTGGGTGGCCGGTGGTCGGCCCCTGCGCCATCGCGTTCGACGACGGCCACCCGGTGCCGACCGCGCTGGATTCGGCCGGGATAGACGGTGTGGTGACGGCGTTCGAGGTCGCCACGAGGCGGGCGCTGAAGGCCGGTTTCCGGGTGATCGAGATCCACTCCGCGCACGGCTACCTGCTCCACGAGTTCCTCTCGCCGCTCAGCAACCAGCGGACGGACGACTACGGCGGCAGCCTGGAAAATCGGATGCGGCTGGTCCTCCGCGTCGCCAAGTCGGTGCGCGGGATCGTCCCCCAGGAACTGCCGGTGTTCGTCCGCATTTCGGCGACTGACTGGGCGGAAGGCGGGTGGGATGCGGACCAGTCGGTGGTGCTGGCAGGCCGCCTGAAGGAGTTGGGCATCGACCTGATCGACGTATCGACCGGCGGGCTGGTGCCCAAGGCCCGCATCCCGGTGGGGAAGGGATACCAGGTGCCCTTCGCCCGGAAGATCCGGGACGAAGCCGGGGTGATGACCGGAGCGGTAGGGTTGATTACCGAAATCAGTCAGGCGGATGGGATCGTGACGGGGGGCGACGCCGACCTGGTGTTCGTCGCCCGGGAACTGCTCCGCGAGCCGTACTGGGCGCTCAAGGCCCAGCAGGAACTCGGGGAGGAGGCGGCCTGGCCGATTTCCTACGGGTACGCGGTCAAGCGGCGGGCCAAGTAGCGTTCGAGCGGGCGATCAGGACGGAAGCGCCGCCAGCGCGTCCATCAGGTCGTCCAGCCCGACCGCCGCGTCGATCCCACCCACGGCCAGCCACACCTCGTTCCGGCGGACCTCGACCGCCAGCACGCGAGCTGCTCCGGCGGTGTCGCCCGTGATGGCCGTCGGCCCCTCCGGCTGGTCGGTCAGGACTGTCATCAGCTCGTCCGCTGGGGCCGTCACATAGGTCAGCACGTTCCCCTTCCGGCCGTCCCGGAAGGTCACTTGCACGCCTTCCGGGGCCGCCGTCAGCTCGACCTTCCGCTCCACGCCTGTAGACTGCGACACCGCCTCGATCGTCGCCGTGTTCGGCCCCCTCGCAGGTGAGCGGGCGAGGATAGCTGCCGGTGCGGCGGATAACAGCCCGAGTCGGCCGCCTACGGACGGAAAGGCAGGCCCGGAGGGGCCCCGAAGATCGACAGGTCCTGGCCGAACCCGCCCGCTCCGGGAACGGGGGACTCGAGCGCCATCCGGTAGCTGAACGCCCCGAGCATCTCCCCCGGCCGCTCGTGGCACTTCGAGCACTGCCGGCCGGCGTAGATCCCGCTCACCGCCCGCAGCACCTCCCCCGTCTTCTCCGGTTGCACCAGATCGCCGCCGCCCTGGATCACCTCCAGCGCCCGCGCCTCGAACGCGTCGGGCCGCCGGGTCTTCACATCCTTGCCCTGCAGCATCGCCGCCCCGCCGGTGAGGTACACCACCGGCTCCCGGTGCTTGACCAGGCCGACCAGATGCACGTCTTTCAGCACCCAGTTCTTGCCCTTCACCGCGGACGGGACGAGGGTGGCCTTCCCGACGGCCTTCGCAAGGGAGAAGTGGGCATCCTTCCCGCCCGTGCCCGCCCGGATCGCCATCGGGTCCTCCACGACGGCCCGGGGCGTGTCGCCCCCTGACTTCGGCGGGCCGAGGATGTCCGTGATCTGCGGCATCATGCGGCTGAACCCGAACCCGTTGCGGTCGATGAAGTGCATGACCGCCTGTCGGTGGAGGGCGGTAAGCCCGGCCACCTCCGCCTTGGTCGGGGCCTCCGGCTCGGGGGCGGCCGCCGAGACGCCGCAAAGGACGCCGGCGAAGAGCGAGCAGAGCCCCAGCCGCGTGCCAGTGATCATGACCGGTTCCTCCTACGTGCCGAGTCAGTATGCGCCCGCAGTCTGCAACGGCACAAGGTCCCGGGTGTTGGTCGTTACGCCGCGGTTACAGCGGAGGAAAAAGAAGAGGTCAGCAGCCGGGGGAAGCTGCTGGCCTTCTGGATTTGGGAACCCGTCGGGGAACGGGGCAGGGGGAGTCAGCCTTGGGGGAAGGCTTGTCGACCCAGTGGGATGGCTCGACGGGATGAGGTAAAGCAGCGGCCGTGCCGTTCGGGATGGCGCGCCGTGAGGTTTGGCGCAACCCCTGTTCGGGCCTGCTGCTGCGAATTGGGGACGATTTCGGTCGGTCTGCAGGCTCGGTAAGATTTACCGGTCGGCTGGAAGGTTCGGGCGGTCCTTCCCAGAAACTTCCAGTGCCCTGATCCGCTCGGCGTTCGCTTCCGGTATCTCCCGTCTGCCGGAGAGCCACGAACGGATGGTGCGGGTGTTGACGGGGAGAACCCGCGACAGCTTCGCCTGCCAGAGCGTGCCGTAGAGCTTCTCGCCGATGGTGCGGAGTTCGTCGGCGGTCATCGCTAGCCACCCCATGAACACGAGCACGTGGGACTTCCGGGCTGATTTTAAGGAAGGCTTACGTCAGGGACCCTCTTGCGACATGGGATTGGAGTGGGCCAAAGGCGTCGCGCGGCGACCGAAGCCACGGAAAGCCCGGTCCGCGCAGCGGAGTCGCCCGCAAGGAAAACCCACGTCCAGCCTCACCTCCCACCAACCCCTTGACATCTATCCCATCCTGTGCCACCCCTCGTCGGGTCCATCCGTGCGCCTTTCGGGTCGCGGGTGGGCACTAACCCGAAAGAGGAGACACACCATGGCAAGAACCAGACGCAAAACAGCAGAAGCACCCACCGACGGCCAACTCGCTGACCAGGCCGCAGACGCCCACTACGCCGCAGTCGCAGAAGCTCAGGCCGAACAGGCCGAGCCGAGCTTCAACCCCGCCGAGTTCG
>DASPHQ010000619.1:0-12555 GCA_035629595.1 Urbifossiella sp.
GCGTGCGTGGCCGCGGGCGGCGGCACGCGGCACATCGTGAACCTGAACCACGGGGTTGATAAGAGCACGCCCGTGGAGAACTTCGAGGCCTACGTGCGGGCGGCGAAGGGGGAGTAACGTCCGCCGCTTGCGGCGATGCACCGCGGTGCAACGCCGCGAGCGGCGAACCCTTACCGTCCCTGGAAGTCCCGCGCGAACGCCGCCGGCGTCAGATCCGCGCCGGTGGCGTGGCGCGTCAGCCCCTTCCAGTCGAGCGTGCGGCCGGGGGCGAACACCTTGTCCTTCATGAACTGCCCGACGCGCACGTCGCCGACGTAGATCACCTTCCGCGGGTCGGCCTCCTTGTAGAGGTCGCGGGCGATAGCGTGGTGGACCTGCGACGCGAACAGCTGCCCCATCATGTAGTTGTGGTAGTATACCGGGGCCGAGCAGATGTGAATCTTGCTCGCGTAGTCGGGGGCGTTGCGGCCCGCCGGCTTCTTCACGCCCTGGTAGCGCTCCACCAGCTCCCACCACAGCGCGTTCAGGTCCTGGGCCGGGTTCTCGTACATCCCCTTCTCGAACCGCAGCATCACCTGGCACCACCGGCTGAAGATCAGCAGCTGGTTCCGCTGCGTCCGGCTCGCCGCGTCCTCGAACGCCAGCGGCGTCGTCAGCTGGATGCCCATCTTCTCGATCCACAGCCGCGACTTGCTGAACCGCTCGAACTGCATCGCCACCCCCTCGGTGCTGAGGATGTGCGCCTCCGCCCGCAGCACGTACGGCAGCCGGGCCGGGATGTTCTTGCTCGAGTACACCGCGTGCCCCAGCTCGTGCAGCATCGTCCCCATCCAGTACTCGTTCGGCTGGATGTTGGCGAGCACCCGCACCTCGCCGCCCTCGCGGTCGATGTCGGTGCAGAACGCGTGCGGGCTCTTGCCGGGTTTCTCCGTCAAGTCGCTCCGGGCGATCACGTCGTCCACCGGCAGGCCGATGCCCTTGTAGAAGTCGGCGCACAGCTTGGTGATGTCGGCGCGGACGAACGGCGCGTCGAGGTTGGCGTCGAAGACGGTCGGCGCTTCCTGGAAGAACGGGTCGTGGTAGTGCCACGCCTGGAGGGCGTTGGCCGCGATGCCGTAGCGCTTGGCGAGGCGGTCGTCGATCTCGGCCTTGGCCGTCTCGAACGGCCCCTTCGTGAGGGTGTCCAGGTCGTCGAACAGCTTCACCAGCTCGGCCCCGTCCTGCTCGCTGAGCTTGAGCTGCAGGGCGTGGAAGTTGGCGAACCCGAGCTCCTTCGCGGCCTGGTTGCGGAGGCCGACGAGTTCCTTCAGGTCGTTCTCGACGACGCCGCCGGCGCGCTTGCTGGCCTCCCACACGGCCTGCCGCTGGGCCGAGTCGGTGGAGTTCTTCAGGACGTTGCGGACCTCGCTGTCGGGCATCTCGCGGCCGTCCACGCGCGCCCGAAAGACGTTGAACTGCTGCTCGACGGCGTTGGCCTTGCCGGTGATGCGGCGGAGCAGGTCCGGGGCGACCTGCTTCTCGAGGTACGCGAGGTACAGCAGCTCGACCTGCCGGGCGAGGAGCGGGTCCTGAATCTGGTTGGCGTCCTTGGCCGTCTTGAGCGCCCGCAGCCGGGCGAAGGTGGGGCGGTCGGACAGGGCGGCGTCGATCGCGTTCTGCGCCTCTTCCTTCCGCTTGAAGTCGTCGTCGCGGCCGGAGATGTTGGCGCGCCACCACGCGTGACCCGCGGCGATCTCCAGCGGCTTGACGCGGTTCTCGTGGGCGGTGATGAACGCGCGGGCGTCGTCGTCGGGGGCGGCGACGGCGACATCGGGGGTGACGGCTCCGGCCACGGCGGCGCCTCCGGCGAGCAGGAAGGAACGGCGGTCAGGACTCATGACAGCTCCGGGATGATGGCGGCCCGGGGACGGCCGTCCCCGGGCTTTACTGTTCACTGGCCACTGCCCACTGTCCACTACGTGGAGTAGACCCATTTTCCGAGCAGCAGCGCCGGGGGCAACAGCAAAAGGATGCCGAGCCCCGGCAGCCCCACGAACGCCACCGCCAGCACGGCGTCGAGCCCGACCAGGCCGAGGACGCAGCGCTTGATCGCCGCCTGCACCTCTTTCGGCCCGGGGTGCTTGATGGCCCGGCGGATCGGGATTCCCACCACGAACCCGAACGCCACCAGCAGGTACGGGAACAGCAGCGCGCTCGGCCCCGGGTCGCCCGGCACCCGGTCCCGCAGCACCAGCGCCAGCACCAGTGACAGCCCGATGACACACGCGGCAGCGGTCAGGTGCCGGCGGCTGCTCTCGGTCGCTTCGGTGCGGGCGAACCACGTCACGCCGACGATGTAGACGCCGACGACGCCGGCGGTGTGGAGCCGCAGCGCCGGCGGGAAGGCGTCGGCCGGGATTGCGGACAGGCCGAGCAGCACGTTCAGGAAGCGGCACGCCGCCATCGCCACCGGGCCGAGCGGGGTGCGCTTCAGCCAGGCGTCGTACAGCAGCACCGCGACGCCGAGCCCGACGCCGAGCAGCGGCGACCCCGCCACGAACGTGAGGCCGACGCCCACGATCGTGAGGGCGCCGGCGAGGAGGCCCGCGGTGCGGACGGTGATGCGGCCCGACGGCAGCGGGCGGAACGGGCGGTCGCGGGTGTCCTCGGCGAGGTCGAACACGTCGTTCCAGACCATTCCCGCGAGGTACAGGCACGCCGACGCGACCGCCAGGAGCGCGAGGGTGGTGAGATACGCGGGGGAATCCCAGCCGGCGTACACGGCGACGCCGACGCACCCGGCGAGGGCGGTGTCGGCGAACGCGGTGAAGACGTTCGGCAGGCGCAGCAGCTGGGCGTACGCAAGAACGCGTGGGTGCATGGGGGAAGTGTACGGGCGAGCCGGGAGCGTGAGCGACCGGAGTCCGACGCGGCTCGGCGTCGCGCTCCGGTCGCTCACGCTCCCGGCTCGCCCGGCCGGTTGCCGTCCCGCGTCCACAGTTCAACAATACCCCCATCAGACCCCCAGGTGCCCTCATGCCGAACAGCTTCGGAACCCTGTCCACCCTCCCGGTGGGCGGGAAGGCGTACTCCGTCCACCGCCTCGCCGTCCTGGAGCAGGTCCACCCGCAGGCCAAGAAGCTGCCGTTCGCCCTCAAGGTGCTCCTCGAAAACCTCCTCCGCAACGAGAACGGCCTGTCCGTCCGCAAGGCCGACATCGAAGCCCTCGCCCTGTGGCAGTCGAAGGCCGAGCCCACCATCGAGATCGCCTACACGCCGGCCCGCGTGCTGATGCAGGACTTCACCGGCGTGCCGTGCGTCGTGGACCTCGCCGCGATGCGCGACGCCATGAAGGCGCTCGGCGGCGACCCGGCACGCATCAACCCGCTGGTGCCGGTCGAGCTCGTCATCGACCACTCGGTGCAGGTGGACGACAGCGGCAACCCGCAGGCGTTCGCCAACAACACGCACCTGGAATACGAGCGGAACCAGGAGCGCTACCAGTTCCTGCGGTGGGGGCAGAACGCGTTCCGCAACTTCAAGGTGGTGCCGCCGGAGACCGGCATCGTCCACCAGGTGAACCTCGAATACCTGGCCCGCTGCGTGTTCGTGGACGAGCACGGCGCCGCCTACCCCGACACCCTCGTCGGCACCGACAGCCACACCACGATGATCAACGGCCTCGGCGTCCTCGGCTGGGGCGTCGGCGGCATCGAGGCGGAAGCGGCGATGCTCGGCCAGCCGGTGAGCATGCTCATCCCGCAGGTGATCGGCTTCAAGCTGCACGGCCACCTGAAGGAAGGCGCGACCGCCACCGACCTCGTGCTGACGGTCACGCAGATGCTCCGCAAGAAGGGCGTGGTCGGGAAGTTCGTCGAGTTCTACGGCCCCGGGCTGGCACTGCTGCCGCTCGCCGACCGCGCCACCATCGCCAACATGGCCCCCGAGTACGGCGCCACCTGCGGCATCTTCCCGGTGGACGCCGAGACGCTCAAATTCCTCCGCGCCACCGGCCGGCCGGAGGAGCTGGTGGCGCTCGCCGAGGCGTACTACCGCGATCAGGGGATGTTCCACGACGCCTACACCCCCGAGGCGGACTACACCGACACTCTGGAACTCGACCTGGGCACGGTCGAGCCGAGCCTCGCCGGGCCGACGCGGCCGCAGGACCGGGTGGCGCTCAAGGACGTGAAGAAGTCGTTCCACGACGCCCTGCCGAAGCTCAAGGGCGGGGCCAAGCGGACGGCCGCGGTCGCGCTCCAGGTCGTCGCCGCCGGCCCGACCCCGGCGGCGTCCTACAGGACGGCTCCGTCGTCATCGCCGCCATCACCAGCTGCACGAACACGTCGAACCCGTCGGTGATGATGGCGGCCGGCGTGCTGGCCAAGAAGGCGGTCGCCCGCGGGCTGGCGAGCCAGCCGTGGGTGAAGACCAGCCTCGCCCCGGGGTCGAAGGTGGTGACCGATTACCTCACGAACGCGGGTGTGCTGGCGGACCTGGAGAAGCTGCGGTTCCACGTCGTCGGCTACGGCTGCACCACCTGCATCGGCAACAGCGGCCCGCTGCCGGACACGGTGAGCGAGGAGATTCGGATCGAGCAGCTGGTGGTGACGGCGGTGCTCAGCGGCAACCGCAACTTCGAGGGGCGCGTCCACCCCGAGGTGCGGGCGAACTACCTCGCGTCGCCGCCGCTGGTCGTGGCCTACGCCCTCGCCGGCCGCATCGACATCGACTGGGACACCGAGCCCGTCGGCATCGGCTCGGACGGCCAGGCCGTGTACCTCCGCGACATCTGGCCGACGCACGAGGAGGTGCAGACGGCCATCGCCGGGGCCATCCAGCAGGAGTCGTTCCTGCGCATTTATGGCTCCGTGTTCGAGGGCGACGCCAACTGGAAGGCGCTGAGCGTGCCGTCGGGCAACCTCTACCAGTGGGACGCGGCGAGCACGTACATCGCCAACCCGCCGTACTTCGTCGGCATGACCGCGACGCCGCCGCCGGTCCACGAGATCACCGGGGCGCGGGTGCTGGCGCTGCTGGGCGACAGCATCACGACCGACCACATCTCGCCGGCGGGGAGCATCCGCAAGGACTCGCCGGCGGGCAAGTACCTGATCGAGCGCGGGGTGACGCCGAAGGACTTCAACCAGTACGGCGCCCGCCGCGGCCACCACGACGTGATGGTCCGCGGCACGTTCGCCAACGTGCGCCTCAAGAACCAGCTCGTCCCCGGCACGGAGGGCGGCTTCACCCGGCACCTGCCGGACGGCGAGCCGACGAGCATCTTCGAGGCGTCGGCGGCGTACCAGGCCGCGGGGGTGCCGCTGCTGGTGATCGGCGGCAAGGAGTACGGCTCGGGGTCGAGCCGCGACTGGGCGGCGAAGGGGACGAACCTGCTCGGCGTGAAGGCGGTGCTGGCCGAGAGCTACGAGCGCATCCACCGCAGCAACCTGGTCGGCATGGGGGTGCTGCCGCTGCAGTTCAAGACGGGCGAGGGGGCGAACGCGCTCGGGCTGACGGGCGAGGAGATTTACGACATCCGCGGGCTGGTGGACGGGCTGAAGGTGAACTTCGCCGGCGCCGCGAAGGAGCTGGCGGTCCACGCGGTGCGGCCGGACGGGACGCGGGTCGAGTTCCGCGCCGTGTGCCGCATCGACACGCCGCAGGAGGCGCTGTACTACCTCAACGGCGGCATCCTGCCGTACGTGCTGCGGCAGCTGGCGGCGACGCGCTAGTCGTGCCCCCAAGCCCGGGGACGGCCGTCCCCGGGCTTCGCCCCGGAGCCGCTCATGCTGATGTACTACGACCGCTTCGTGCGGGACCTCGAGCGGTCCGACCTGGGTCCGTTCGTCTGCCTGGCCCTGGTGGTCGGGTTCATCCTGTGGGTCGGCCTCCTCGCCACCATCGCGCGGGTGCTCGGCCGCGTCAGCCCGGAGAACCGGCGGATGGAGCCGGGCGAGGTGTGGGTGAACCTCATCCCGGTGGTCAACCTGGTGTGGCCGATCGTCACCGTCGAGCGCGTCGGCGAGTCGATCCGGGCGGAGCTGGCGGCGCGGAACCGGGTCAAGAAGGCGGACGCCTTCGGCAAGACGTCCGGCATCATCGCGCTGGTGCTGGTGGGGGTGTTCTTCGTGCTCGCCCCGGCGGCGGTCGTCACGTTCCCGTTCGCCTTCCTGTACGGCATCATCTACTGGGTGCAGCTGAACGGCTACGCCCGGCGGATGACCGAGGCGCCGCGCGAGCCGGTGGTGATCGACGAGGGGTGGTGAGTGCAACAAAGCCCGGGGACGGCCGTCCCCGGGCTTTCGGCGCGTTTCACTCCCCCGTCAGCCGCTTGCGGCGCAGCATGTGGTGGTAGTGCTGCGCGAACCGGTGCGCCTCGTCCCGCACGTACTGCAGCAGCCGCAGCGCCGCCGAGTGCCGGCTCAGCTTGATCGACTCCGCCTCCCCCGGCCGGAAAATCTCCTCCTCCTGCTTCGCCAGCGAGATCACGCACGGCGGCTCCACCCCCAGCGCCCGGAACGCCGCCACCGCCGCGTTCAACTGCCCCTTGCCGCCGTCGATCAGCAGGACGTCGGGGAAGGATTCGTCCTCGTCGCTGAGGCGGCGGAAGCGGCGCGTCACCACCTCGCGCATCGACGCGAAGTCGTCCACGCCCTCGACGCTCTTGATCTTGAAGCGGCGGTAGCCGGCCTTGAACGGCAGCCCGTCCAGGAAGCTCACCAGCGACGCGACCGTGTCCGTGCCGCTCAGGTGGGCGATGTCCATCCCCTCGATCGTCCGCGGCGTCGACGCCAGCCCCAGCACCTTGCGCAGCCCGACGAGCCCCTTCTTCGGGTCGATCGGGAACACCTCGGGCTGCACGTCCCGGGTCACGTCGCCGCGCAGCTCCAGCTTCCCCAGCGCCGCGATCTCGTCGCGCAGCCGCTTCGCCTTCTCGAAGTTCAGGTCGGTCGCCGCCTCCTCCATCTCCTTCGTCATGCGGCGGATCAGTTTCCCCTTCTTCCCCTCCAGCACGAGGATCAGCTTCTTCACCTGCCGCCGGTACTCGTCGCGGCTGACGCGGAAGTTGCACGGCGCCGTGCACTGCCGGATGCTGTGCAGCAGGCACGGGCGGAACCAGCGCCAGCGGTCGTCGGCGCTCTTGATGTCGAGCTTGCACGTGCGGAACTGAAAGACGCGCTGCAGGACTTGCACCGCCTGCCGCAGCGCCCCCGTGCTGGTGAACGGGCCGTACAGCCGCACGCCCTTCCGCCGCGGGTTGCGGGTGATTTCGACGCGCGGGTATTCTTCGCGGGTGCGGATTTGCAGGTACGGGAACGTCTTGTCGTCGCGCAGCTCCTTGTTGAACCGCGGCCGCAGGTCCTTCACCATCCGCGCCTCGGTGAGCAGCGCGGCGACCTCGTCGTCGGTGGCGATGTAGTCCACGTCGGCGACCAGGCCGATCCAGTCCTTCACCCGCGCGTCGGTCTTCGCCTGCGCGAGGAAGTACGACCCCGCCCGGCTGCGGAGGCTCTTGGCCTTCCCGATGTAAATGACGGTGCCGGCGGCGTCCTTCATCAGGTACACGCCGGGGGCGGCGGGGAAGGTGCGGACCTTCTCGGCGGGGTCGGACATCGCGGCGGTTCCGGCGGGGTGGGCGGGGTCATTGTAACCGTCACAACCCCCCAAAGCCCGGGGACGGCCGTCCCCGGGCTTTCCGCGCTCCCCCACTTTCGCCAGCCCCTATTGCCCGCACGACCGGCGTTTTCCTCATCCCCGGCACATCCGGCAGCCGATCTACTGGTGAGACGACCCGCCGCGGGGTCGCGTTCGTCGTCCGTCGGGGGGTGCGATGATCCGCAGCGTCCGCCACGCCGCCGGGGTCGGGCTGTTGCTGCTCGCCGGGAACCCGGCGTTTGCCCAGCCCCCCGAGCCGGCGCCCGTGTCGCCCCGCGACCCCATCGAGCGCCTCCTCGAACCGAGCCGCCCCACGCCCGCGTCGGCTACCGAGCCGCCGCCGCCGGTCACGAAGGCGCCCGCGCTGCCGACCATCGGCTTCGCCGGGCCGAGCGGCATCGTGCCGCGGTCGGGGTGGAACGAGGAGTACGAGACGATGGAGGACCGCTGGCGGATCGGCTTCCCCGAGTGGGACCGGTACGGCCTCGGCTACCCGCAGGTGAACGACTACCCGTACCGCCCCGGCCGCTGGTTCGACCCGTACAACCAGAACGTGCTGAAGGGCGACTACCCGATCATCGGGCAGCACGTCTTCCTGAACCTGACCGGCACCGCCGTCCACCTGTACGAGGGCCGGTCGCTGCCGACCGCGACGACGCCGTTCGAGAGCACCGCCCGCGACCGCACGTTCGACTTCTTCGGACGCCCCGGGCAGTTCATCCACAACGAGCTGTACACCCTCTCGTTCGACCTGTTCAGGGGCGACGCCGCTTTTAAGCCCGTGGACTGGCGCCTCAAGCTGACGCCCGCGTTCAACCTGAACGTGGTGAGCGTGCAGGAGCTGGCGGTGATCTCGCCGGACGTGCGCGACGGCACCATCCGCAACCGCACCTGGGGCGCCCTGCAGGAGTGGTTCGCCGAGTACAAGCTCGCCGACCTGAGCGAGCAGTACGACTTCGTGAGCGTCCGGGCCGGGTCGCAGCCGTTCGTGTCCGACTTCCGCGGCTTCATCTTCAGCGACACGAACCGCGGCGTCCGCCTGTTCGGCAACTACGACGGCAACCGCACGCAGTACAACCTGGCGTTCTTCCGGCAGCAGGAGAAGGACACGAACAGCGGCCTGAACACGTTCGAGGACCGCAACCAGAACATCGCGATTGCAAACGTCTATCGGCAGGACTTCCTGTTCCCCGGGTACACGGCGCAGGCGAGCTTCCATTATAACAACGACGGTCCGGACGTGCAGTTCGACCGCAACCGCTTCCTGGTGCGGCCGGACCCGGTGGGCGTGTTCCAGCCGCACCGCGTCGAGGCGTACTACCTCGGGGCCGCCGGCGACGGCCACATCGGCCGGTACAACATCTCGCACGCCGCGTACTGGGTGGTCGGCCGCGACAGCAAGAACCCGCTGGCCGGCACCCCGCAGTCGATCTCGGCGGCGATGGCGGCGGTGGAGCTGAGTTACGACCGCGACTGGGCGCGGTTCCGCGTGAGCGGCTTCTACGCCAGCGGCGACGGCAACCCGAACAACGGCAAGGCCACCGGCTTCGACGGCATCATCGACCAGACGAACTTCGGCGGCGAGTTCAGCTTCTTCCGCCGCCAGCGCATCCCGCTGTTCGGCGTGGGTTTGACCAACGACCAGAGCCTGTACACGAACTTGCGGTCGAGCCGGATTCAGGGTCAGAGCAACTTCGTGAACCCGGGCCTGTGGCTGGTGAACACCGGCGTGGACTTCGACATCACGCCGCGGTTCCGGCTAGTGAACAATGCGAACTACCTGCTGTTCGACAAGACGGCGACTTTGGAGACGTTCACGTTCCAGAGCGAGATCGACCGCGACATCGGGTTCGACCTGTCGAGCGGTTTCGAGTGGCGTCCGCGGCTGAACAACAACGCGATCGTGCTGGGCGGCGTGTCGGCGTTCCTGCCGGGGGGCGGGTTCCGTCAACTATACAATAAAAAGGACGACCGCGTGGACCCGCTCCTGAGCGCGTTCGCCGAGATCATCCTGCAGTACTGAGGTCACTTCGGCGGAAATGATTGTTTCCGCCGCGCCTGCTACCGGGTCGCGGAAACATGTCACGCGGTCGGATCGACGCGCGGCCGATCGATTTGTGAGCCGCTATTGGGATTGTAAACCTAGTTGAGTCATCATCTTGCGACCGGCGAGCCGAGGGCCGTCAGGCCCCGGGTGCGTACCCATCTCGTATTACGTCCGACTTGATTCGAGATGGGTACGCACCCGGGGCCTGACGGCCCTCGGCTCGCCGGACACCGCCCGAATTGTCGCCTTTTCGTTATGCGCGGTCGGTCGGCCCGTGATAGCCTGGGCTGAGCTCGTCCTTGCACCTTGCCGCCCCTCAACGAGACGCCCATGTCTGCCCCCACGGACCCGCTCCCCGATCCGGTCGAAACCGCGCCGGAATCGACCAACCGGCTCGCCGACCTGTTCCCGGCCGACGACGAGCCGGTCGTCTCGGACGAGGAGGGCGAGTGGGAGTTCGAGGAGGTCGCGGACGCGGCGCCCGGTGACATGACCGCCGTGGCCGAGGTCGGGACGGGCGGCGTCACCCGGCGCCGGAAGCGACGGCGCCCGCGACTCGACTCCCCGGAACTTCGCCTCCGCGGCCGGCGGGCGCTCTGCCCGCGAGTTGAGGACATCGCCCCGCTGATGCTCAAGACCGCCCGCATCCGCGTCCTCAGCGGCCACCTCGAGTCCGTCCGCGGGTTGGAGGACGACGACCTCACCCGCGTCCTCCGCGACGACGCCGCGAAGATCGCCGACCCCGAGCGCATCCGGGTCGCCCTCACGTCGCACGATTCGGACTACAACCGCGGCCAACTCAAAGCCATGATCCTCGCGGTGCTGCTCCAGGAGGAGACGCACACCCTCCCCGAAAACCGCCTGGAGGCAAAGGTAATCGAGTATGAGAAGGCGCTGGCCGGGCGTGCGACCGCGTTCGACCTGGCCGCCGTCCGCAAGGCCGACCCGGACCGGTGGCACTGCCTCGACACGTACCGGATCGTCCTCGACGCGGCGTGGAGCAACGACGGTCAGATTTCCCCGGACGAGGCCCGGCTTCTAGCCGTCCTGCGCCAGCACCTTGGCATCCCGCTGGAAGAGCACTGGATCATCAGCGGCGTCATCGGCCGGTTCCCGAAGACCGGCGGCGCCCTCCACACGCTCGACGAGGTGAAGGAGGCCCGCAAGGAATTACAGCGGCAGGGCGTGGTGTGGAACTACCGCGACGAGAACAACCAGAACAACGACGTGATCCCGGCCGAGGTGGCCCCGACGTGCCGGGAGTGGGCCGGGCAGGAGCTCCAGGTGGTGAACTACCGCCGGCTCCTGTCTCACGACGCGCTGCTGCTGCCGGACCTGCGGGCGGCGCTGGATGCCGGCGGGCTCGACCGGTCCGGCAACAAGCCCGACCTGATCGCCCGCGTCGTCGCCAGTGACCTCCGGCCGACGGCCGTGCTCGGCGGGCTGGACCGGGAACGGCTGTCGGCCATGTGCGGGTCGTTCGGGCTGAAGTCGTCCGGGGCGAAGGCCGAGTTGATCGCCCGGATCGTCGAGTTCTACGACGACCTGACGTTCGAGCTCCGCCCGTCGCTCGGAGACAAGCGCGAGGCGTGGTACAGCGATTATGTCGCCTTGGCGAGCCGGTCCTACGCCGAGTTGCGGGCGAAGAAGGTCATCACCAAAGACCTCGACATCGAGCACCTGTTCGAGGAGGCGACGGCGTTTCTGTTCGGGGTGAAGCTGAAGGCGACGTGCGACCCGAGCCGGGCCGAGAACCGCGCCGACGGGCGGCTGCGGCTGGACGCGCAGGAGTGCGTGCTGTGGGACTGCAAGTCGGTGGAGGCGGCGGTGAATCTGCAGGACCACCTGGACGGGCAGTTCGACGGCTACCTGAAGAAGGAGCAGCAGGTGGGGTTGAAGCCGCTCGGGTTCCTGGTGATCGGCCCGGCGTTCACGCCGCAGTCGATCCGGCTGGCGACCCAGTACAAGGCCCGGACGAACTGGGACGTGGCGCTGGTACAGGCGGACGCGCTGAAGCACCTGGCCGACCGCTGGGCGGCGACCGAGCCGGGCAAGCCGTTCCCGGCCCGGCTGCTTGTCTACACCGGAGTCATCGACATGGACCGGGCCGAGTTCTTGCTGAGCCTGGCGTGACGCGCCGGACCGGGGTTTCGTAGGTCGGGCCGAGTCCGCGAGGCCCGACGCGGGGCGCGAACGGCCCACGCGGAAAGCTCCGCCCCGCCGACGCGGCGGGGGGTTCTCCGACCGCCACCGACTCCTTTCCTCCTGACCCCACGGCGACTATGCGTGTGTTCTTCACGCTTCTTGGTGTGTTGTCAGCCGGTGTCGTCACGACCGGGGCTCTGGCCCGGCCACAGCCCGGCGACCGGGTCGCTCAGGCGGCGGTCCGCCTCCCGGAAAACCACCGAGCCGTGGATCTCCACTGGAACGAGAAGGGCCTCTTCCACTGGGTCGAGGTGAAGTTCAACGGCAAGCCCGCGGTCCTGCAAGTCGACACCGGGGCGGGAGCGTCGTTCTTTCTGGACCAGGAAACGGCCAAGGCCGCAGGGATCGAAGCAATCGGCAAGACGAACGTGATCGCGTTCAACGGTGCGGCACGCGAGGCGACGCTCGGGCTCGCCGACGAGGTAGCGCTCGGGCCGGTCACCATGCGTCGGGTGCCGGTTTATGTCGTCGACAACTCGGAGATGGCGGCCGGAATCGAGAAGCGGACCGGTGTGAGGCTTCGCGGGCTGATCGGAGCGTCGGTCCTCAAGGGCGGCGGCGCGATTCTCGATTACCGACAGCACAAGATGTACCTCGACAACACGCCTGAGATCGAATTGAGGCGGATGCAGGGTCGATGGGCTACAAACGAAGTAGTGTTCGCG